>CALMSE010000042.1 GCA_937872275.1 uncultured Leucobacter sp.
AGCGCCTAACCCCACGAAGGATCACACCGATACACCACGCCCCTGGACTTGACCGCGTCGAAGCGCGTACAATGCCGGTGAGATGATCCGTGCGATGCTCGAGGAGGAGAGACGTATGTCTTCAGCGGTCGATCTGCCCGATGCCGCCCTGCCTCCGACGATCGACGGCGGATCCACCACGAGCATCGACGAGTTCACCGACATGGTGTCGCGCATCTACTCGCCGGTGCGGATCGCGGCCGACGATCCCGCGCGCTTCCGCGGCGGCATCCGCAGCCGCGTGCTCGGCGAGGTCTACGTCAACGAGGTGAAGAGCTCGCAGCACGAGATCGCGCGCAACGACGCCGAGGTGCGCCTCTTCACGAAGGACCACCGCTTCCTCAAGGTGAGCCTGCTCATGAGCGGTCACGCCAACTCGGTGCAGGGCACGAGCTCCACCGACTTCGAGCCCGGGCAGATGATCATCCACGACAGCGCCCGGCCGTACACCATGTACCTCGACGACGACTTCCACATGGTGTTCCTGCTGATCCCCCGCGACCGCTTCGACCTGCCCGACGCGGCGACCAACGACCTGATCGGCCAGCGCATCGAGGACGGGGCCGGCGTGTCGAGCACCGTGCTGCCGTTCTTCTCGACGCTCGCGAGGAACATCGCCGACCTGAACGGCCCGAGCGCCGTGCGCCTCATGAGCAACACGGTCGACCTCGTCGAGACCATGATGTTCAGCCTCGTGGGCCAGAACCTCTCCGAGCCGCACCGCACGAGGCGGCGCGAGCTGCTGATGCAGATCCAGGCGTTCATCGACTGCCATCTCGACGACCCCGAGCTCGACCCGCAGCAGATCGCCGCGGCGAACTTCATCTCGACCCGCTATCTGCACCGGCTCTTCAGCGACGAGGAGATCACGGTGGCCGGGTACATGCGCCAGGCCCGGCTGGTGCGGTGCCGCCGCGACCTGAGCGATCCGCTGCTCGCGCATCTGCCGGTCTCGGCGATCGCGAGCCGCTGGGGCTTCCTGAACTCCTCGCACTTCTCGCGGCTCTTCCGCCAGGTCGTCGGCGTCTCGCCCACCGAGTACCGCTTCAACGCGATGGTCTCGGCCGCCTGAGCCCTGCTCGGCCGCGCGCGGCCCGGCTATCGCGCGGCGGCGAACCCGGCCGCGCGCCGCGCGAACCACTCGATCGACTCGGGGTTCGCGACCGAGCCGAGGTTCACGGCCTGCTCCCGTGGCAGGCCCATGAAGAGCCGCTTCACCGGCACCTCGAGCTTCTTGCCGGCGTGCGTCACCGGGATCGCCGGCGCGGCGATCACCTCGTCGGGCACGTGGCGGGCGCTCGCGTGCTCGCGGATCCGCGCCACGATACGGGCGGTGAGCTCCTCTCCCACGACGTCGCCTCCGTCGCGCAGGGCGACGAACAGCGGCATGTAGTACCCGCCTCCCGGGAGCTCGACCCCGATCACGAGCGACTCGGCGACCTCGGGGATCGCCGACACCGCGGCGTAGACGTCGGCCGGCCCGATGCGCACCCCCTGCCGGTTGAGCGTCGCGTCGGAGCGGCCGTGGACGACGAACTCGCCATCGGAGGTCTCGGTGATCCAGTCGCCCTGGGCCCAGACGCCCGGGAACCTCTCGAAGTAGCTCGAACGGTACTTCTCCCCGCTCTCGTCGCCCCAGAGGCGGAGCGGCATCGAGGGCATCGGCCGGCGGACGACGAGGTCGCCCACCTCGTCGATCACGCGCTCGCCCCGCTCGTTCCACGCTTCGACCGCGACGCCGAGCAGCGGCCCCTGCAGCAGCCCCGCGTGCACGGGCTCCAGCGGGTTCGAGCCGATGAAGCCGCTGCAGATGTCAGTGCCGCCGGTGTCGGAGCCGAGGTGCACCTCGGGCTTCACCGCTTCGTGCACCCATCGCCAGGTCGAGACCGGCAGCGGCGAGCCCGTCGAGAGGATCGAGCGCAGCCTCTGGAGGTCGTGGCGCTCGCGCGGCCGAGCTCCCGAGCGCTCGGCGAGCTGCAGGTAGGCGGCGCCCGTGGCGAACATCGTGGTACCCGTGCGGGCGATGATCTCGAACTGCCGGTCGGGCCCGCTCGAGGTCGGCGAGCCCGCGTAGGTCACCACCGAGGCGCCGGCGGCCATGTTGTTGACCAGGGTGTTCCACACCATCCAGCTGGTGTTCGCCGCGACGTAGTAGCGATCCCCCGCCCCCATGTCCTGGTTCAGCCCGGTGCCCTTGACGGCCTCGAGCAGCATGCCGCCGTGGCCGTGCACGATGCCCTTCGGGGCGCCGGTGGTGCCCGAGGAGAAGAGCACCCAGAGCGGGTGGTCGAAGGGCACGCGTTCGAAGACCGGGTCGCGCGGGACGCTCACGATGGCGTCGAAGTCGTGGCGGGGCGGGGCGCCCGGGGCGCCTCCGGCCGAATCGCCGCCGACCACCACCACCGCCTGCAGCCCCGGCAGGCCGGCCTCGATCTCGGCGAGGCGATCCGCGACCGCGTAGGGCCTGCCGCCGTAGACGTAGCCCTCGACGCCGATGAGCACGGCGGGCTCCAGCTGCCGCAGTCGGTCGAGGGTCGCGGGTGCCGAGAGATCGGGCGAATTGATGGTCCAGATCGCGCCGACCGCGGCGGTGGCGAGGAGCCCCACGATCGCCGCGGGGAGGTTCGGCAGCACCGCGGCGACGCGGTCGCCGGGGCCCACCCCCTGCTCGCGCAGCCACTCGGCGAAGGCGCCGACCCGTTCCGCGAGCTCGGCCCAGCTGATCGCGGTCTCGCGATCGTCCTCGGTGATGTCGAGGATCGCCGTCTCGTCCCTCCGCCCGGCGTCCGCCGCCGGGCGCAGCACGTTCTCGGCGAAGTTCAGCCGCACCCCCGGGAACCACACCGCGCCGGGCATCCGCTCCTCGGCGAGCGGGGCGCCGTCCCAGCCATCGCCGATCAGCTCGAAGTACTCGCCCACGGCGCCCCAGAAGGCGCCGAGCTCGTCGACGGACCACCGCCACAGCGTCCGGTAGTCGGCGACCTCGACGCCGCGGTGCTCGCGCAGCCAGCGCATGAAATCGGTGAGGCGGGCGCTCTCGACGTCCGTCGCGGTCGGGGCCCAGGTGCGGATCCGCCCCTCGCCGCCCGGCGCGCCGCTCACCGCGCGGCCCCCGTGTCGCGGACGAGCCGCACGTGCTCGTCGCCGAGCCGCACGTCGATGGTTCGCCAGTTCGGCAGCCGGTCCGCGGCCCGCACGAACTCCGAGGCGGTGCCCGCAGGGGGCTTCGGCCGCCACCCCGGCGCGGCCTGCGAGCGCAGCACCGACTCGAGCAGTTCGGGGGCCATCACGATGCGCAGCAGCAGCTCCTCCTCATCGAGGACGCGCCCGAAGCGGGCGGCGTAGTCCGCATGCAGCTCGTCGAGCGTGCGCGCGTCGGCCGGCTGCCGCAGCTCCCGCGTGCGCGGCAGCGACTCCACCCGTTCCACCACCTCGGGCGCGATCTCGCCGAGCGGCGTGCCGAACTGCCCGATCACGAAGCGCACCACCTCATCGGGGATGCGCGAGTAGCGCGGCTGCCCGCTGTGCTCGGCGAGCACGTTCATGAGCGCCTGGCTGCCGACGAACTGGCTGAAGGGGGTGACCATGATCGGGTATCCGAGCTCGCTCCGCACGCGGCCGGTCTCCTCGATCACCGCGGGCAGCAGCTCGCCCATGCCGAGCTCGCCGAGCTGACGGCGCAGCGTCCCCATCATGCCGCCGGGGATCTGGTGCACGTGCGTGCTGAGGTCGTAGGGCATCACGCGCCCGCCCGAGAGCCCCTGCTCGCGGGCGGCGGCGGCGAGGATCCGGCTCGTCTCGGCGACCGCCTCGCGGTCGATGTCGACGGCGACGCCCGCCGCATCGAAGTTCACGAGCGTCGCCTCGAGCTGCGGCTGAGCGGTGCCGTTCGCGAGCGGGCCGATGCCGGTGTGCACCGCGTCGATGCCGAGCCGGGCCGCGCGCAGATAGCCGAGCGGCGCCTCGCCGGTCGTGCAGTGGCCGTGCAGCTCGAAGCGCTTGACGGTCAGCGCCTCCCGCATCGCGGGCACGAGCCCCGCGACGCGCTCGACGGTGAGCAGCCCCCCGGGATCCTTCAGGTACACGATGTCGATGTCGGGGCAGGCGTCGTACGCCCGCGCGGCCCCGAGGTACGACGCGTCGGTGTGCACCGGCGACTCGGTGAACACGACCGCCGCCACCACGGTCTCGATGCCCTCCTCCTTCGCCCAGCGCGCGACCTCGATCACCTGCGCGACGTCGTTCATGGGCTCGGCGATCTGCAGCCGCCGCAGCCCGTGCCGAGCCATCAGCCTCAGCGACATGCGCATGACCGTCTCCGATGAGCGGTCCCACGACATGAAGCGCATGCCCGTCGAGATCGCCGAGAGCGGGGTCTCGGGCGCCGCGGCCCGGGCGCGCGAGATGCGCTCCCATGGGTTCTCGCCGTGCGTCTTCGCCCCCATCAGCAGATTGGTCGAGCTCGTGTAGTCGATCGCATCGAGCCCGATGCGGTCCATCGCGGCGAGCGCGGTCTCGGCCATGCCGGTGGTCACGCCGACCGCGCCCCAGAGCGACTGGTTGCCGTCGCGCAGGCTCGTGTCCACGAAGCCCACGGGTCCGTACGTCGCGACTGCCATCTCAGTCCTCCTTCTCGTCGGCGGTCTCCAGGGGCGCCTCGTCGCGCGCCTCCCACATCGCCCCGAACCAGGTCGTCGGCACTCCGCCGCGCACGAAGTCGGGGTGCCCCAGCACCGCGCGGTGCACGGGCAGGGTCGTCGGCACGCCCGTGATGCGCGTGCGTTCGACGGCGGATCGCAGCGCCTCGACGGCGCTGCCGCGGTCGGCGGCGCGCACGATGAGCTTCGCCATCAGCGAGTCGTAGTAGGGAGGGAAGCCCTCGCCCTCGATCAGGTGGTGATCGATGCGCACCCCCGGCCCGCCGGGCCATTCGATCCGTTCCACCAGCCCGGGCCTCGGGACGAAGCCCAGCTCGGGATCCTCCGCGTTGATGCGCACCTCGATGGCCGTCGCGGGCGGTACCGCGGGCGCATCGGGCAGTCGAGGGTCGCATCCCAGCGCCAGCCGCAGCTGGGCGGCGACGAGGTCGATGCCGTAGGCCTCCTCCGTGACGGGATGCTCGACCTGGATGCGGGCGTTCATCTCGAGGAACACGACATCGCGCGAGCGGGTGTCGACAAGGAATTCGACGGTGCCGGCGCCGCGGTAGCGGAGCTCTCTGACGAGCGCACGCGAGGCGTCGTGCAGCACGCGACGGCGCTCCTCGTCGAGGTTCGGCGCGGGGCACTCCTCGATGAGCTTCTGGTGGCGGCGCTGCACCGAGCAGTCGCGGTCGCCGAAGACCTGCGCACCGCCCTGCCCGTCGCCGAAGACCTGCACCTCGACGTGGCGGGCGGCGCCGTAGAATCGCTCGAGGTAGAGCGCTCCGTCGCCGAAGGCCGCGGCCGCCTCCGCCGCGGCCTGCGGCACGAGCGCGGCGAGTTCGGCCTCGTC
>CALMSE010000043.1 GCA_937872275.1 uncultured Leucobacter sp.
GCCTACATCCTCGACCAGTGCTTCTCGCGGCTGCTCGAGATCGCCCGCCCCGGCATCACGGAGCGCGAGATCGGCGCCGAGATGTACCGCGTCGGCCACCTGCTCGGCGGCGAGGATCCGCTGTTCCTCACGATGTACCACGACACGCTGCGCGACGGCACCCAGTACTCGTCGTTCGCCCCGCCGCGCGGGCGCGTGCTCGGCACCCACGACGTGCACACCTTCTCCTTCGAGATCACGGGCCCCATGGGCTACTGGACCGAGCTCTCGCGCATGGTCGCCTTCGCGAAGCCGAGCGCGGATCAGCGGCGGATCGCCGCGGCCGTCATCGCCGGCATCGGCGCCGCCGAGCAGGCGCTGAACCCCGGCACCTCGCCGGCGGACGTGCAGCGCGCGATCATCGCCGCGGTCGAGTCGCACGGGGCCAAGTCGGCCTACTGGTCGGGCCATTCCATCGGCATCGACGTGCTGGAGTACCCCTGGGTGGGCCTCGACGTCGTCGAGGACGACACCAACAGCGGCGACGAGCTGATCGGCGAGGGCAACACCATCGCGATCCACCCGATGCTCATCGACGAGGAGCACGGGGTCAGCGGGTACATGTCCGACACCTTCGTCGTCGAGGCCGCGGGCGCCCGCAAGCTCTCCGAACACCAGACCGCCTTCTACCGGATCTCGAAGGGAGACGTCCATGTCGTCGAAGACTGAGACCGTCATCGACCCGATCACCGCGTCGGTGCTGCAGCGCCGGGTCGACGCCATCGCGAAGGAGATGGCGACGATCCTCATGCGCTCGAGCCGCTCGCCGATCTTCAACGAGATCGGCGACCTCGTCACCGTCGTCTTCGACAAGCACGGCAACACGCTCGCGCAGGCGGAGTTCGCGGCGATCATCGCGTTCGGCGCGCACCCCTCGCTGCAGTACATCATCGAGTACTTCGGCGACGACATCCACGAGGGCGACGTCATCATCCACAACGACGTCTACCACGGCGGCAACCAGAACGCCGACACCGGCATCTACCTGCCGGTCTTCAGCGACGGCGAGCACGTCGGCTGGGTCGCGGCGAAGGGCCACATGGCCGACATCGGCGGGATGACCGCCGGCGGCTACGATCCCAACGCGCGCGACATCTGGCAGGAGTCGCTGCGCATCCCGCCGGTCAAGCTCGCGGACCGCGGCGTCGACCGCAAGGACGTCTGGGACTTCCTCTCCGCCAACATCCGCTTCGGCTACGTCATCGAGGACATGAAATCGATGGTGGGCGCGTGCAAGATCGGCGCCGGCCGCCTCACCGACGTGATCAAGCGCTACGGCCACGCGTCGTACACCGAGCACTTCAACTACATCCTCGAGAGCTCGGCCCGCCAGGTGCGCGCCGAGGTGGAGCGGTGGCCCGACGGCGTCTACCGGGGCGAGAGCTTCATGACCTCCGACGGCTTCGACACGACGAAGCGCTACCGCGTGGCGGTCGAGATCACCATCGAGGGCTCGAACATCACCTTCGACTTCTCCGAGAGCGACGACCAGGCCCCCGGCATCACCAACATGCCCCCGGCCTCCGCCAAGGGCGCGGTGCGCATCGCCTTCCTCATGCTGCTCGCCGCCGGCGGCATCAATATCCCGACCAACCAGGGCCTGTTCGAGCCGATCGAGACGGTCTTCCGCGAGGGCTCGATCATGAACCCGATCTTCCCCGCGGCATCGGTCTACGGCAACCAGATGTCGGACGAGGTGGTCGAGTCGATCTTCACGGCCCTCGCGGAGGCGCTGCCGGATCGCGTGACGGCGGGGTGGAACAAGTACATGTGCACCTCGACCAACGGAGTCGACCCGCGCACGGGCGAGCCCTTCGGCGTGCTCACCGTCTTCCAGCGCACGGGCCCGGGCGGCAGCCAGGGCGCCGATGGCTGGGACGCGCTCGGCTTCACCGGCACGGCCGGCCAGATGCGCGCGCCCGACCCCGAGATGTTCGAGCTCAGCTCGCCGCACATCCTCGAGTACCACGAGTTCCTGCCGGACTCGGCGGGCGCCGGCGAGTTCCGCGGCGGACTCGGCACGCGCTCGGCTTGGGTGAACTACGGCGAGCACCAGTTCGGCACCTCCCTCGCCGACAACATGCGCTCCGAGGGGGCGCTGCCGGCCAAGGGCCTCTTCGGCGGCCACGACTCGGGGCTCAACGACCTCACGGTCCGCTACCCCGACGGCCGCGTGCACGAGTGGGGCTCGAAGGAGATCATCGAGCTGCCCGCCGGCACCCGTGTCGAATCGCTCGCGGGCGGCGGCGCCGGCTACGGCGACCCGCTGCAGCGCCCGGCGCAGACCGTCGCGGCCGAGGTGCGCGACGGCATCCTCTCGGCCGAGAAGGCGCGCAGCGCCTACGGCGTGGTCGTCGACCCCGGCACGTTCGAAATCGATGCGGAGGCCACCGCGGCGCTCCGTGGAAGCAAGTAAGGAGTCGGAAGCATGAGCATCCGCATTGGCATCGACGTCGGGGGCACCTTCACGGACTTCCTCGTCATCTACCCGGACGGCCGTCGGCGCATCCACAAGACCTCCTCGATCCCGAGCAACCCGCCGATGGCGGTGCGCGCCGGCCTCGACGAGATCGCGCAGCTCGAGGGGCTCAGCACCGAGGAGTTCGTCGCCCGGGTCGGCCTCATCGTGCACGGCACGACCGTGACCACGAACGCGCTGCTGACCCGCCGCGGCCCGGTCACGGGGCTCCTCGCCACCGAGGGCTTCCGCGACACCCTCGTGATGCGCGACGGCACCCGCGAGGAGGCCTACGACAACCGCCTGCAGCCGCCGGAGCCCCTGGTGCCCCGCTACCTGCGCCGCCCGGTGCGCGGCCGCTTCGACGCCGCGGGAGTCGAGATCGCGGAATTCTCCCCCGAGGACGTGCGGGCGGCCGTGGAGGCCTTCGTCGAGAACGACGTGACCTCCGTGGCGATCTCCTTCATGCACTCGCACGCGAACGGCGAGCACGAGCGCGCCGCGGCCGAGCTCGTGCGCGAGCTGATGCCCGACGCCTATGTGACGAGCTCCTCCGAGCTGATCAGCCAGGCGCGCTACTACCAGCGCACCAGCACGGCCGTGCTGAATTCGTACGCCGGCCCGATCATCAGCTCCTATCTCGAGACCCTGACCGAGCAGCTCGCCGAGATCCGCTTCGAGGGCCTGCTGCTGCTCATGCAGTCGAACGGCGGCGTCGCGACCCCCGAGGAGCTCTCGAAGCGCGCCGCGCTGTCGCTGCTCTCGGGGCCGGCCTCGGGTCCCACCGCGGGCCTGCTCGTCACCGGCACCCACGGCTGGGACTCCTGCCTCACCGTGGACATGGGCGGCACCAGCTTCGACGCGGCCGTGGTCTCGGGCGGCAAGCCGCTCATCATGACCGACGGCATCATCGACCGGTGGAGCATCGCCCTGCCGATGGTCGACATCCACACGATCGGCGCGGGCGGCGGATCCATCGCCGGCGTCGACGAGGGCGGCCTGCTCCGCGTCGGACCGCAGTCGGCGGGCGCCAACCCGGGCCCCGCGTGCTACGGCCGCGGCGGCACCCGGGCCACCACCACCGACGCCGACGTGGTGCTCGGCTACATCGACGCCGACAGCTTCCTGCAGGGCGGGTTCAAGCTCGACCGCGAGGCCTCGCGCCAGGCGATCAAGCGCGACGTCGCCGATCCGCTCGGCATCAGCATCGAAGAGGCCGCGGCGGGCATCTACCACCTGGTCAACGTCAACATGGCGACCGGCGTGCGCGACATCACCGTGCGCCGCGGCCTCGACCCGCGCGAGTTCCCGATCGTCGTCGCGGGCGGCGCGGGCCCCGTGCACGCGGCCGCCATCGCGCGCGAGCTCGAGATCCCGGTGCTGCTGACGCCTCGGGACTCCTCGATCTTCTGCGCGGCCGGCATGCTCGTGTGCGACTTCAAGCACGACTACGTGCGCGCGATCAAGGGCCGCCTGCACGCGCTCGACACCGCGCAGCTCGTCGACACCTGGCGCGAGCTCATGGAGCAGGGGCGGCAGACCCTGCTCGGCGAGGGCGTCGCCGAATCCGACATCTCCTACGTGCCCTCGATCGACGCGCGCTACCTGCACCAGTGGTACGAGCTGAACGTCGAGCTTCCCGAGGAGGGCGCCACGAGCCCCGATCTCGAGGCGGTCGCCGAGACCTTCCACCGCCTGCACGAGCGGGTGTTCGGGTACTCCTCGGAGGAGACCCCGGTCGAGGTGCTCAACATCCGGCTGACCGCGATCGGCCGTACCCCGAACGACCGCATCGATCTGGCCAGCACGGTCGACCCGGACGCCGAGACGGTCGTCACCGAGCGCGAGATCTGGTCGCTCACCCGGAACGAGATGGTGCCGGCCCCGGTCTACCAGGGCTCCACGCTCGGCCCGGGCGCCAAGGTCGCGGGCCCGGCGATCATCGAGCTCGGCACCACGACGATCGTGGTGCACGACGAGTACGACGCGGTGGTCGACGTCAACGGATCCTTCGTCATGTACCTGCGCGAGCGGGGCGACGAGATCCTTCCCCGTCTGGCGATCGGCGCGTGAGGGGCACCGTGATGGAGACGACTACGCTCGCGACGCAGGAGCAGGACGGGGAGGCCTCGCCCGAACTGACCGCGCTGCTCGAACGGATCGCCGCGATCCGCCCCCTCCTCGTCGCGAACGCACCGCAGGGCGAGCAGGACCGCCGGGTATCGGAGGAGTCCATCCGGGCGCTCGCCGATGCCGGGGCGTTCAAGGTCTCGCTGCCGACCCGCTACGGCGGCTACGGCCTCGGCCACCGCGCCGCGCTCGACGTCGGCCGCGAGGTCGCGCTCGCCGACGGCGGCACCGCCTGGGTGGTCTCGCTCATCAACTCGGGGGCCTGGTACACCCGGGTCTTCCCGGAGCGGGCTCAGGACGACATCTTCGCAAACGACCCCGAGGCCCGGGTATCGGTGGTCATCACGCCGACGGGCACCGCGCGCAGGGTCGACGGCGGCTACCGGGTGTCGGGCAAATGGTTCTACAACTCGGGCGCCTGGCATGCGGACTGGGCGCTGGGCGCGGTGCAGCTGGAGGACGAGAACGGCGAGCCGCTGGGGGAGGGCCAGTTCCTCGTGCCGGCCGCCGACTACCGGGTCGAAGACGTCTGGTACGTCGCGGGCATGCGCTCGAGCGGCAGCAACTGCCTGGTGATCGAAGACGCCTTCGTGCCGGATCACCGCATGCGGAGGGTGCCGGAGGTGGATCCCGACTCGGACCAGCCCTACCGCGCCGTGGCCGTGCCGCTCGCGCTGCTCGGACCGCAGCTCGGTCTCGGCCGGGCGGTGCTCGAGCTCGTGATGCGGTCGTCGCCGAACAAGCCGATCGCCTACACGAGCATCGAACGGCGCAGCGACTGGGTGGCGTTCCGCCTCGACATCGCGAAAGCGGCGATGCGGCTCGACACCGCCGACCTCTTCGCCGCCCGCGCCGCCGCCGACATGGACTCGATCGATCGGCTGGGGCGCCCTCTCGACCGCTGCACGCGCTCTCGGGTGCGCGCCGACATCGGCTGGGCGGTCGACAACATCACCGAGGCGATCGGCCTGCTGCTGAACGCGGCCGGCTCGGGGGTCTTCGCCGAGTCGAACCCCATCCAGCGGTTCTGGCGCGACCAGGCGATCGTCGCCCGCCACGGCTACGTCTCGCCGCCCCTGGCCTACGAGATCTACGGCTCGGCCCTGCTGGGGGTGGAGGACACCACGGCCACCATCCTCTGAGCGGCCCCCGATCGGGCCGCACCGCCTGCGACGGCGTCCGTCGCGGGGGCTCCGCGCTGTCCACCCGCAGGGTCAGCACCTGCTCAACGAAGAGAAAAGGAAGAACGATGCGATACACCAAGAAACTGCTCGGCGTCGGGGGCGCGCTCCTCGCCGCGGCCCTCGTCCTGACCGGCTGCTCCGGCGGAGACGCCGGAGGCGATGCCGGCGGCGGGGAGACCGCGGGCGGAGACGACTCGTTCGTCGTCGGCTACGCCGGGGCGGTCCAGGCCAACCCGAACAACAAGGCGATCGAGGATGCGATCCGCGCCTCGGTGACCGAGAACGGCGGCGAGCTCATCGTCACCGACGCGAACTTCGACCCCAGCAAGCAGTTCTCCGATGTGCAGTCCCTGATCAACCAGGGCATCGACGTGCTGGTGATCTGGCCGCTCGACCCGCTCGGCATCCAGCCGGCGATCCAGCAGGCCGATGAGGCGGGCATCCCCGTGATCGTGCAGGACACGACCGAGGGCGGTCCCTACGCCACGAACATCCAGGTGACGAACTTCGAGT
The DNA here is from genome assembly GCA_937872275.1 of uncultured Leucobacter sp. Taxonomy (GTDB): domain Bacteria; phylum Actinomycetota; class Actinomycetes; order Actinomycetales; family Microbacteriaceae; genus Leucobacter. The sequence goes on from CALMSE010000043.1 coordinate 6,325, forward strand.
CGGCCGAGGCTGCGGCGACGCTGATCGAGGATGCCGTCGGCCCGAACGCCCAGGTCGCCCAGATCGAGGGGCTGCCCTCGGTCGGCGTGCTCGACGCCCGCAACCGCGGCTTCGCCGCGGGAGCCGAGGCGCTCGGCCAGACGATCCTCGCCTCGCAGGTCAACGAGCTCGACAGCGCCGACGGCGCCCGGCCCATCGTCGACGCGTGGAAGTCGCGCTTCGGCTCCGAGATCCAGGCGATCTTCGCGTACAACGACCCGAGCGCCATCGGCGCCGCGTCGGCGAAGAGCCCCGAGTTCGACCCGGTCGTCATCGGCATGAACGGCGACGCCGACGGCGTCGCGGCGGTGAAGGACGGCCGCCTGCTGGCGACCTTCGACTTCCACCCCGTGCAGGTGGGCAACGCGCTCGGCTGGGCCGCGCACCAGCTCCACCTCGGCGAGACGCTGCCCGAGACGCTGACGGTCGAGGCCACGATGATCACCGCGGAGAACGCCGACGAGTGGGTGCCGGTCGCCGACCTGCTGCAGAAGCGGTTCGACGTCTCCATCGACGACTCGGGCGATGCGCCCAAGCTCGTGGTGAAGGCGCGCGGCTGATGATCTCGCTGTCGGGCATCACCAAGCGCTACGGGGCCGTCACCGCGCTCGAGGACGTATCGCTCTCGATCCGGCCGGGCGAGGTCATCGCCCTCGCCGGGGAGAACGGCTCGGGCAAGAGCACGCTCGTGAAGGTGCTCTCCGGGGTGGTGGTGCCCGAC
>CALMSE010000044.1 GCA_937872275.1 uncultured Leucobacter sp.
ACTTCATCTTCCGCACCCGCGAGTTCGAGCAGATGGAGATGGAGTTCTTCGTCGAGCCGGGCACCGACGAGCAGTGGCAGGAGTACTGGATGAACGAGCGGATGTCGTGGTACATCGGCCTCGGCATCGACCCCGCCAACCTGCGGTTCTACGATCACCCGCAGGAGAAGCTCTCGCACTACTCGAAGCGCACCGCCGACATCGAGTACCGCTTCGAGTTCACCGGCAGCGAGTGGGGCGAGCTCGAGGGCATCGCGAACCGCACCGATTTCGACCTCACGACCCATTCGAAGCACTCGGGCAAGGACCTGTCGTTCTTCGATCAGGCGAAGGACGAGCGCTACACGCCCTACGTCATCGAGCCCGCGGCCGGCCTCACCCGCTCGGTCATGGCGTTCCTCGTCGACGCCTACCGCGAAGAGGAGGCGCCGAACGCGAAGGGCGGCACGGACACGCGCGTCGTGCTCGGGCTCGACCCGCGCCTCGCCCCGATCAAGGCCGCGGTGCTGCCCCTCAGCCGCAACGAGCGCCTCTCGCCGCTCGCCCGCGAGATCGCTGCCGACCTGCGCGAGGACTGGAACATCGACTTCGACGACGCCGGTGCGATCGGCCGCCGGTATCGGCGCCAGGACGAGATCGGCACGCCCTTCTGCGTCACGGTCGACTTCGACTCCCTCGACGACGACGCGGTGACCGTGCGCGAGCGCGATTCCATGCGGCAGGAGCGCGTGCCGCGCACCGGACTGCACGCGTATCTCGCGGAGCGCCTTCGCGGCGCGTAGGCGGCCTCATGAGCAGCAGTCAGGGCCCCGAACCGGCAGGCCCCCCGGCCGAGGCGCAGGATCCTCGTCCCGCCGCGGAGAGCCCGGCGGCGGGCTGGGCGTGGGCGAAGCCCGCGCAGCCGATCCGCTGGGTCCCCACCGAGCCGCTCGAATACCATCGCCTGTTCCGGGGCGTGCCGCGCTACCGGTGGTGGCGGCCGCTCCTCGCGCTGCTCCTGGGCGTCGTCTACTACCTCACCCTGTCGGTGGTCTTCGGGCTGCTGGTGATGGTGCCCTACCTGATGATCTCGGGCGCGCCGCTGGACCAGGATGCGCTCATGGAGCTCGCGATCCCCGACACGCAGCGGCCGATCTCTCTCCTGCTGACGCTCGGCTCGGTGGCGATGATGATCCCCGCGGTGCAGTTGGCGATGCTCAGCACCGGGCTCTCCCCGGTGGGGCGGATCTGGTCGGTCGCGCTGCGCATCCGCTGGGGCCTCATCTGGCGAACGGCCCTTCCCGCGCTCGCGGCGCTCGTCGTGATGAACGCGATCGGGTTCGCGCTGGAGGCCGCCCTCGCGGCCGGCCGTGGCGGGGCTGCGCCGCCCGAGGCGCCGGTGATCGACTGGGGCCTCGCGGCGTGGTCGGCGGCGCTGATCCTGGTGCTCGTGCCGATCCAGTCCGCCGCAGAGGAGATGGTCTTCCGCGGGCTGCTCATGCAGGTGATCGGCTCCTGGCTGAAGAGCCCGTGGTTCGCCATCGTCATCCCGAGCGTGCTCTTCGGCTTCGCGCACATCTACGACGTCTGGGGCTGGCTGTCGGTCGTGGCGATGGCGCTGATCGCCGGGTGGATCTCCTGGCGCACCGGCGGCCTCGAGGCCGCGATCTCCCTGCACGTCATCAACAACTGGGTGGCGTTCGGCTTCATGACCGCCGGTGTGGGCGGTGCGACCGCCCAGACGGAGAGCAGCGGCGGCCTGGGCTCGCTGATCGGCACCGTGGTCGGGCTGCTCCTGTACGCGTGGTGGGTGGATCGCGGCTTCCGCCGGAGCGGAGGAGGCCGCATGCGCGTCGACCTCGTCGAGGATCGCGGCCCGGCAGCGGGTGGCGCGGCCGTAGCCGTCGGGTCGGCCGACGCGGCGAGCCCCGCCGATCCTGCGAGTCCCGCCGACCCGGCCGATCCTGCGAGTCCCGCCGACTCCGCCGATCCTGCGAGTTCCGCCGACCCGGCCCGCTCCGCCGACTTCGCGGAGCGGCGGGACGGGCCGGTGCCCCCCGAGGACCGGGAGGCCCGGGCGTGATCGACGCCGTCGTCGCGGGAACCGGCCTGACCGCGCTGCAGGCCGCCCTCGACCTGGCCGAGGTGGGGCTCCGCGTCGCGGTGGTCGAGCACGCCGAGCCCGGCGAAGTCGCGGGCGGCGCCTCGGGGGAGGACGCCGCGGCGGAGCCCTCGCCCGAGCCCGACCACGAGGGGGCGGTTGCCACGCTCATCGAGCGGATCGCCGAGGGCCTGCCGGGAGCCGCGGGAGGCGGGCGCCCCGAACTGCGCGCCCGGGCGGTCCCGCCCGTGGCACCGCTGCTGCGCGGGCGCTCGGGGGCCTGGTGCCGGCAACCCGAACCCGAGGTATGGGGGATCCCCGCGGTGCCGCTCGCGGCCGAGACCATCGCGGCCCTCGGCAGCGCGGGTGCCCTGCGCGCCTATCTCGACCGCTTCACGCCGCTCCTGACCGTCGGCAAGACCCGGAGCCTCGGCACGCTCGTGAGGAAGCGGCTCGGCGCGACCGCGCTCGGCACGCTGGTCGGCCCGCAGCTGCGCGAACGCTACGGCGTTCCCGCCGAGGAGGTCGAGGTGGCGATCGCGGCCCCAGGGCTCAACGAGGCACTCACCCGCACGGGCTCGCTCAGCGCCGCGGCGCTCGCATACTCGGAACGGCATGCTGGCCGGGAGACATCGATCGTCCCCGAGGCGGGCTGGGGCGAGCTGCGCTCGGCCCTCATCGAGCGGCTCGGCCTCTACGGCGTGGAGTTCCCGGCCTCGCCCATCGCCGACGCGACGCGACGGGACGACGGGGGCTGGGAGCTCGGCTTCGACGACGGGAGCGCGCTGCGCGCGCGTGCGGCGGTCGTCGATCTCTCCTCGGGAACGGCCGGGACGGGGTTCGACGCCTTTCTCGAGCAGGTGCTCCCCAGGCGGTTCCGGATGCATGCCGCGATCGGCATCGAAGCGCCCGAGGGGTTGAGCGTCGGGGAGGTCGCGCTCCGCGGTGCCGGCGACTGGTCGTTGCGACTCGAGCCCCGGGAGTCGCCGCGCGAGGGCGAGGGCGGGTCGCCGGACGGCGGGGAGGGCGGGACCGCTCCTGCCGGAGCCTGGCGGGCGCGGCTCTCGAGCCCGCGCCTCGAAGCCGGGGCAGCGGAGCTCGGGGCGGATCCGAGGCCGCTGCTGTACGAACTGCTCGCTCAGGCCGGCGTGCGCGCGCGGCCCGAGGCGACATGGTCGATCGCGGTCCGCGCAGGCGCCCATTGCACGGCCGAGGAGCGTGAGCGGGAATCGGCCGCGCTCCGCGTGCTCTCGGAAGCGGAGCCCGAGTTGCTCGCGATCGGTCGGGCGCTGCACGGCGACGATCTCTCCGCGGCCCTCGACTCGGCTCATCGGGGCGCCGTGGAACTGAGGCGCTGGCTTCTCGGCATCGCCGCCTGAGGCGGGCCCTAGCCCGCCGGCGGCATCCCGTCCCGGGGGTTGACGGCGGACGCAGCGGTGCGCGAGCCTGGGATTCGCGCTTATATTTCAATCGCGGCATATACCTGGTCGGAATTCGGCTGTAGGCTGGAGCGGTACGGCGGGGACGACAGGGCTCGCCGGTCTGGAGGCAAGACATGAAGGGCAAGATCGCATTCCTGCTGGGAGCGGCGGTCGGCTATGTGCTGGGCACCCGTGCCGGGCGCGAGCGCTACGAGCAGATCAAGCGCGGAGCCCAGCGGATCTGGAACACCGAGCCGGTGCAGCGCGGGGTGCATGTCGTGCGCGATGCCGTCGACGAGCGCGCAGACGAGGTCAAGCAGGTCGCGCGCAAGCTGGGCTCGCAGCTGCTCGGCAAGCTCTCGGAACAGGCCGCCGGGAAGCCGCCTGCGCCCGAGGGCGGCGCGGCGGCCGGGGCCGCCGAGGCCGACGCCGATGACTTGGCCGCTGCGAAGGCGACCCCGAAGAGCGGCGCGAAGACCGATGCGAAGGGCAAGGCGGAAGGCGGAGCGGGGGCGGCCAAGAAGCGCGCCGCGCGCAAGCCGGCCGCCGAGGGCGGGGAATGAGCCGCCGCGACGGCGGGGCGGGCACCTTCGAGCTGCTGGCGCGGCTTCCCCAGCAACTGCTCGCGCTCGCCAAGGCCGAGTATCAGAACGCGAAGCGCGAGATCGCCGCGAAGGCGAAGCGCGCGGGCATCGGTCTGCTCGCCATCGTCGTCGCGCTGTTCTTCCTGTTCTTCGCCATCGCGTGCCTCGTGACCGCCGCCGTGGCGGGCATCGCCGTGGTGTGGCCGGTGTGGCTCTCGGCGCTCGTCGTCGCCGCCGGGCTGCTGCTGCTCGCGGCCGCCGCGATCTTCGGGGGAGTCGCGCTCATCAAACGCGGCATCCCGGTGCCTGAAGAGACCATCGACCGCGTCGAGGAGGATCTCGGCGCGCTCGCGGAGGTGCGCTTCAACGCCTCCGCCCACATGCCGCAGGCCGGCGAGAAGGGGAATTGGCGATGAGCGGCACAGGCAGAGGCGCGGCCAAGCCCGATCCCGGCGTGCTCGAGGCCCAGCGGGCCCGCGCCGAGCTGTACGACACGCTCGGCCTGCTGCGCGAGCGCCTCGACTACGCCCAGCGGATCGACGATTCGCTCGAGCGCACGCGCAGGCGGATCGCCCGCGGCAGGCGCGAGAACCCCCTCGGCTTCGCGGCGGGGGTCGTCGCGGTCGCCGCCGTCGCGGGCCTCGCGGTGTGGGGCATCGCGAGCCGCATCGCCCGTGCGCTGGACTGATCCGCGAGGTCACGGTTCGGCCACGTTATCGGCCTCCGGGCGCCCTGTTTTGCATCGGGCGCGGCGCAGGACGAGAATAGGGACAATTGGAGGCGGCAGGCCTCCGAGGACAGACCCCGGCTCGACGGTGGACCGAGTGGCAGGTTTGCCTCGGTGTGCCCGAGATGATTGGGTGGGTCTATGACGGCTCAGGTGAAACCGCTCAGCGGTCTGCGGGTGCTCATCCCCCGCGGGGGCACCTGGGGAGACCTCGTCGCCAGGGCGCTGCGCGCCCAGGGCGCCAGCACGGTCGTCGCTCCGCTCATCGATTTCGCGCACACGAGCGAAGAGGATCGGCTCGTCGAGGCGCTCCGACGGCTCGAGGCGGGCTACTACGACTGGATCACCGGCACGAGCGCGACCGTGGTGGACGTGCTGGCGCATCACCACGCGGTCATCCCGCCCAGCACGCGCGTCGCGGTGGTCGGAGAGGCGACCGCCGCGGCATTCGCCGCCGCGGGCTACCAGGTCAGCCGCACCCCGGGGCACGAGAACAACACCGCGGCCGGCCTGCTCGAGGTCTGGCCCGAGATCGACACCGGCGAGGTGCTCAAGGTGCTCACCCTGCGCTCCGACGTCGCCAAGCCGGTGCTCACCGAGGGGCTCATCGGCCGGGGCCACGACGTGACCCAGGTCGTCGCCTACCGCACCATCGGCGTGCCCGCGGCGGTGCGCATCCGCGAAGACGTCGAATCGGGCCGGATCAACGCCCTGCTCGTCGCCTCCCCGCGCATCGCCCGCGAGGTCGCCACGCAGTTCCCGAATCTGCCCGAGGGGACCATCGTGGCGTGCGTCGGCCCGCAGACCCACGAGCAGGCGCAGGCCGCGGGGCTCCGCCACAATCCCGAGCACCGGGACTCCGCGGTGAAGCGCGCCCTGATCGAGACCGTCGAATCGGTCATCGACCAGACCGACATGCTCGACTGACGTCCGCGCACCGGTACCGACCGGGCGGGGCGAGGTCCCGCCGCGCCGGCGCTGATGGGCTCGGCCCCCTCGTCCCGCCGCGACCGTGATGTACCCGACCCAACGCCGTCAGCGACTTCTGTCCTCCGAACCGAAATCCGGCCGGTTGAGCCGTGGCGCGGCGGATCCGCTGTTGTACTGGTTCGAAATATGCGTCAGTCCGGGGCGCCGTTCGCAACGGGGTCAGGGCGGAATCGCACAACGCTCGAAGCAGGGGGGAACTGCGGATCATGGTCACGACGGCGGACACATCCATCGAATACTGCATCGAGCAGCTCGCAGTCACCGGGGCTCCGAACATGCTGCTGCTGCCGGCAACGGCGGGCGTGCTCCTGGTCGCGGGCGCGCTGCTGCTGCTGCGTTCGACGCGCAAGCGCAAGGCGCTGCCGGTGCTGCTCGCCATTCCGGTGCTCGTGATCGCGATGGGCTGGGGTTCGGGCGCCGCGCCCGCGCAGGCGGCGACCGGGGCGCAGGAGTGCGTCACGGCCGAGGCTCCCGCGCCCGGGAACCCCGCGCCCGAGCATCCCGGACCCGGGACTCCCCCGGAGCCGCCGGCCGAGATCGTGTGCCCGGAGGGGCAGGAAGCGGTCGACGGCGCGTGCGCGTGCCCCGCGGATCAAGAACTGATCGACGGCGCGTGCGTCGCGGTGCCGCAGGAGTGCGAGCCCGGCCAGCAGTGGAACGGCTCCGAGTGCGTGTCGATCGTGTGCGGTGGGAATGAGGTGCTGAACGAGAACAATCAGTGCGTATGCGCCTGGTCGTGGGAAGAAGGCGAAGATGAGGGGCCGCCGGTCTTCGCGGGCTACGTGCGGATCGGCGGCGTGTGCCGTCCCGCGCGCGCCTTCTGCGACGACCTGACGCAGCTTTACTTCAACGACCCGCCTGGCGAGTTCCTCTGCCAGGATCCGAATCCCGTTCCGTGAGGCGACGATTCCCGCGGCATCCCATAACGATTCGGCGCCTTCGGCGCGCTCGGGTGACGTGCGTGCCGCGGCCTGGCAGTATTGAGCCATGGCGAGTGTTGCGGTCTACCCCGACCGAGTGGTGATCCGCCTGAGTGCTGCGGAGAAGGCGCTCGCCCTGCGCCGCAGGGATCTGGTGCTCGATCGCGCCGCGATCACCTCGGCCCTCATCACCGACGACCCGTGGGTCTGGCTGCGCGGCGTGCGCTCGCCGGGCGCGCACCTGCCGGGCAGGCTCGCCCTCGGCACCTGGCGGGGCCTCGGCGGGCGCGAGTTCGCGCTCGTCTGCGTGCTCGGGCCCCAGGACGGGGTGTGGCC
>CALMSE010000045.1 GCA_937872275.1 uncultured Leucobacter sp.
GGCTCGGGCGACGGCGGAGGCGCGGGCGCGGTCGCCTCCGTGCCGCAGACCGCCGAGCTCTTCACCGCCGAGGCGGAGGATCCGCAGCCGCCGTATCTGCGGTGGGTCGTCGTCGACGCGGCGGATCCTGCGGCTGCGCCGCTGCAGCAGGCCACGAGCTTCACGCTCCAGGGCCCGCGCAACGCCGCCGCAGCGGTCGACGCCGAGGAGGCCGTGCAGTGGGCCGGATCGCCGACCTCGACCGTCGAGGACAACTACGGTCAGGAGGGCTACAGCGGCCTCGACCTCGATGCGCGCCTCGGCTGGTTCACCGTGAAGCAGCTCGTGGACGACGCGACCGCCGCGACATACGATGTCGCCGCTCTGGCCGAGGGCTACCGAGTACGCCCGGCGAGCGCTCCCGCGGGCTTCGCCGTCGGCGAGGCCGCCGAGTGGACGGGCTTCGACAGCGCAGTCGCGGCCCTTCCCGACGAGCAGGTGCAGCGGGTCGCCCTGGCGGCGCCGGTTCAGGCCCCCGAGGCTCAAGGTCGAGAGGCCGCCCTGGAAGCGGTGATCTCACCGCTGGCCCTGCTGCTTCCCGACTGCGGCACCAGCAGCGGCTGTGCGGGACTGACGATCACCACGGTGATCTCGGGCGGCGGACCGGCGACGGTGGGCGACTGGGCGCTGAAGGCCGTGCGCAACAACGCGTCGGCGGATGAGTACCCGTTCACCTCGGGAGCCGCGGGCACGGTGCCTCGGAACGAGGGCGGTTCGACGAATACCTTCTACACGCTGTCCGCCACGGCGAACGCGGACATTCAGAAGTGGTACACGCCGAGCCTGAACTGCCAGCCGCTCGGCTCTCCTGCGGGGACGAACAACCAGACCACCTTCAACTCCTCGAACAGCCGGGTGACGTTCGGTCGCGGTACCGGCGGCACTCCGACGACCCGCTACGCCAACTGCACCTTCACGCAGACCTACACCGCGACGAAGATCCACATCGCCAAGGTCGGCGACCGCACCGGCACCGGCCTGACGGCCGGCGCCCCGCTCGACGGGGTGACCTTCACCGCCCGCGCATCGAGCGGAGGCGGCAGCCCGGCCCCGACCGGCCCCGTCATCGGCACTTGCATCACCGTCGGCGGAGTCTGCGACATCATGGTCGCGAACGAGTACGCGAACGGCGTGTGGATCGAGGAGACCGGCGGGCCGGCCGGCTGGTCGCCGATCACGGCGATCGGCACGGGCGACTACAACTCGGCGAAGACTGCGACGCCGTACCGCTTCAGAGTGGCGGTCGGCTCCGGCTCGGGGGTGACGACCAAGAACGTCACCGCGGACGCGGACCGGCCAGACTCGTCGGTCAGCGGGGCCTGGGTCGACGTGCGCGACAACCCCGGCTTCCCCGGGGCCTGCGGGCTCTCGATCGCGATGGTGTTCGACACCTCAGCGTCGATCAACCAGAGTGAGATGACCTCGTTCAAGAACGCCGCCTCGAACTTCGTCGGTCCGAACGGGCTCGGCGGCACGCCCTCTTCGGTGACGATGTTCCGCTTCGACACCACGGCGGGCACGATGAACAACGGAACCGCTTTCGCGGTGGCGACCGCCGGGGCGGCGGGCAACTCGTCGGGCATCGGCGGCAGCGGGTACCTCGGTGCGCAGAACGCGATAGCGAACGGCCTTCCGTCGGCGGGCAACTCCAACGGCTACACCAACTGGGACAACGCGCTGCAGCTCGTGAAGGCGACGGGCAACTTCGACATGGTGCTCTTCTTGACCGACGGGGATCCGACCACCTACGGGAGCGGCTCCACTACCAACACCAATGTGCAGTTCCGCATGGTGGAGCAGGCGGCGATGTCCGCCAACGCGATCAAGGCCGCCGATGGTCCGTCGGGCGCCAAGACCAAGATCGTCGGCGTCGGCGTCGGTTTGAGCACGAATTCCTACCTGAACCTGCAGGCGATCAGCGGCCCGAATTCGGGCGACGACTACTTCCTGGCGAGCAACTTCGACCTGTTGGAGAGCAAGCTGCAGGAGATCGCCGTCAAGAACTGCGCGAGCACCCTGACCGTGATCAAGCAGATCCAGAACCCCGACGGGACGGTGAAGACGGCGAACGCCGCGGGCTGGACCTTCACGGCGACCGGAGATGTGGTGAACGGCAGCCCGGCGGTCAAAGAGACGACGACCTCGGGCACCAACTTCCCGCTCACCTTCAACGACACGAACAACCACGTCGTCACGGTGGACGAGACGGCGCAGGCCGGCTACGAATACATCGGGGCGAGCTGCACGAATGCAGCGGGGGCGGTCACGAAGACGGCGACGGGATTCACCGTCCCGTTGAAGACGGGCCTCATCACGAGTTGCACCGTGATCAACCGGGAGACGCAGCAGCCCGCGACGGTGCAGCTGAACAAGACCTGGGTGGTCAAGGACCAGAACAACGTCACGCTGGAGACCTATTACCTGCGAGGGAATGCCCAGGACCCCGCGGCTCCCGCATGGCTGCTCGCCACCCCGACGCTCACGCCGGCGCCGAACCCGGCTCCGGGGCCCGGTGGACTGCAGTGGGGTACGGCCTACAGCGGGTATGTGAAGGACGGCAAGGTGAACGTCGGAGAGACGGCATCGCTCGGGGTCGGGGCGCCTCCCGGCTGCACCCTCACCTCGAAGCAGCTGACGAGCGGTCCAGGCGTCCAGTCTCCGGTGAACATCGCGAGCGGTCCGCACGAGGCGACGCTCGGCGCCGGAAGCAACGTCTTCGGCATCACGAACACCGTGACCTGCACGACGTCGCTGACACTGCTGAAGGAGGTCGACAAGACCGACGTGCCGACGAGCACGCTGCAGCCCTCCGACTGGAAGCTGACCGCCGTCGCGAGCCCGGCCGCGCCGGTGCTGAACGGGGTCACCGGCTCGGGGACGGTATCGGCGGCCAATACCGCGAATGTGATCGCGGGCACGAGCTACACCCTGAGCGAGGCCTCGGTGAACGGCCAGCTCGCCTACGCGCAGCTCGGCATCCAGAAGTGCGAGACGGTCTCCGGCTCCGGCCCGAGCGCCACCTGCACCGCCTGGGCGTCCGGCTACATCACGGGTGACGAGGTGACCGTCGCCCTCGGGCAGCACGGCATCTACCGCTTCGTCAACCAGCCCATCCCGCCGATCACCGTGCCGCTCACCGGCGGGATGAGCGCGGATCTCTTCGGTCTCTGGGGCGGGGGCATCGCCATCCTCGCGGTACTCCTCGGGGTCTTCACGGTGAGCCGCCTGCGGCGGCAGTCGGAGGCGCGGTGACACGGACGACAGGAGGGGGAGTCGTGGCCAGCAGGGCCGCCGCATCGACGACAGCAACGCATCAATTCACGAACCGGGTGCAGGGACGCACCCCGAAGAGAGGAAAGTCATCATGAGTCAGCAGGGTCGGGGGCGCTTCGCCAGACGAGCACTCGCCACGATCGGAGTCGCGGCACTCGCGCTCCTCGGCGTCGCCGCGGGAAGCAGCGCCTCGTACGCGGACGGGGGCGACGATGGTCCGCCCACCGCGGTGCAGATCGGCAACATCATTCCCGGAACGAAGGGATCGATCACCGTCCACAAGTTCGAGGAGCACAACCCCCCGGGCGACTTCAACCCCGACGGGACGAGCAGCACCACCGGCTTCAACCCGTTGAACGGTGTGCAGTTCACCCTCTACAAGGTGAACGGGATCGACCTCACCACGCAGGCCGGCTGGGTCGCCGCGCAGAGCCTCACGGTGGACGCCGACGGCAACCTCAGCGGCGGCTACAGCAAATCACCGGTGGGCCCCGCGCAGGAGACCAGCGGCGGGATCGTCACCTTCGGCAACCTCGACATCGCGGTCTACGTGGTCATGGAGGGCAACGACAACGGCAACAACAACATCACGACGAAGGCCGCGCCCTTCATCGTGACGGTGCCGCTGCCGAACGCCAACGACTGGCTGTACAACGTGCACGTGTACCCGAAGAACTCGGTGACCGCGGTGAACAAGACCGTGACCTCGCCGGGCTCCTACGGACTCGGGTCCACGGTGACCTGGCCGATCACGGTCAAGATCCCGACCATCGCGGCGGACGCGAGCTTCAGCGGCTTCTCCATCAGCGATCAGTTCGACACCCGGCTGGAGTACGTCTCCTACACGCTGGTGGCCGGCGTCGACCCCGTGCCGAACGCGACCCCGTCGGTCCCGGCACCGGGCACCCCGGGCGGCACCTTCAGCGTGGACGTGCTGGGGGCGGGCGGCGTGAACAACGCCTTCCTGAAGGCGCACGCGGGGCAGGATCTGGTGCTCACCCTCACCACCAAGGTGGTCGGCGTCGGCACGATCGTCAACGATCTGGCGAACGTGACGATCAACGGCAACACGATCCACACCCCCGAGCCCTTCACCCGCTGGGGCGACGTCGTGATCCTGAAGACCAACCAGGGCACTCCCGCGAAGCCGCTCTCCGGAGCCACCTTCCAGGTGTACGACGGAGCCTGCTCGGTCGTGGACAACGTGGCCAGCGGCGTCGGTTCCCCGATCCCGGTGAACGGTCAGACCACCTTCACCTCGGGCCCCGACGGCAAAGCGACCATCGCCGGGCTGTGGATCAGTGATTCGGTCACGAACCCGGCAGCCACCCAGCGTCAGTACTGCGTCATCGAGACCGGAGCCCCCGCAGGCTTCAACATCAAGGCGCCGGGCGGCTGGAACGTGATGGTGCAGGTCGGAGCCACGCAGGAGGTCGACCTCACCGTCGACAACCCGCAGAAGCCGCCGGTCGAGCTGCCGCTCACCGGTTCCACCGGCACGGCGATGTTCGTGGCCGGAGGCATCGGGCTGCTCGTGATCGCCGCAGGCGCTTCGCTCCTCGCGATCCGCCGCCGGCAGGGCGCGGCCCAGAAGTAGAGCCGAGGATCCGAGGCGGGCGAGGAGGATCTGGCCTCCTCGCCCGCCTCCCCTCACCGGCACAGCGATCCCGCAGATCAGACGGAGGATCCCATGAGCACCACCACCGAGCAGCGCAGCGAGGCGCCGGCCCCGCCGCGCGCGCGGCGACTGCCCGGCTTCGCGTTGATCACCGCGGGGCTGGCGCTCATCGGCCTCCTCGTGCTGCTCTACCCGAGCACCGCGGCGTGGGTCTCGCAGTACCAGCAGTCCCAGCTCATCACCGCCTATTCGGGTGAGGTGAGAGACCTCGGCCCGAACGCCCAGACCGACGCCATCGAGCAGGCGCGCACCTACAACGCCCAGCTCACCGGCGGGGCCCAGGTCGCCGCCGGCGAGCGGATCCCGCTCTCCGACGGCACCGCGACGCCCGAGCGCTTCGACTACGAACAACTGCTGCGAGTCGACAAGACCGGCCTCATGGCTCGGCTCAAGATCCCGTCGATCGCCGTCGACCTGCCCGTCTACCACGGCACGAGCGAGGCGACCCTGATGGAGGGAGTCGGCCACCTCGAGGGCACCGCGCTCCCCGTCGGCGGCCCGAGCACCCATTCGGTGCTCACCGCCCATCGCGGGCTCGCGAGCGCAGAGCTCTTCACCCGCCTCGATCGGGTGAGGGTCGGCGACACCTTCACCATCGAGGTGTTCGGAGAGGTGCTCAGCTATCAGGTGATCGACACGCGGATCGTCGAGCCCGACCAGACCGAATCGCTCTTCCCGCGAGCGGATCGAGATCTCGTGACGCTCGTCACCTGCACGCCGCTCGGCATCAACAGCCACCGCATCCTGGTGACGGGGGAGCGGATCACCCCGACCCCGGTCGCGGATATCGAGCACGCGGGAGAATCCCCCGACATCCCCGGCTTCCCCTGGTGGGCGGTCGGGCTGGGCGCCGGGGTGATCGCAATCGGCCTCTACCTGTGGTGGATGAGGCGATTGCTCCGATGAAAGACCCGGATGCGCGGAAAGCCCCCCTTTCCGCCCTCACCCCGGGGGGTGGGACGAATGCGACGCAGGACAGGAGATGACGCCGGTCTCGGCGACCGGCCGATCCGCTGCGGAGAGTTTCGCATCCCACCCGCCCCCGGGCCTCGGGCGCCTCTGGTGCTCGACCGGCCCGGGGGCACGTCCCTCTGAAACCCCTGTCAGTCGCGCCGAATCGTGCCTTGCGCAATCGCGTGCCCGGGGTGATGATGAGGGAACCGTCGATGACGGAGGGGACATGGGGCGAGAGATTCGAACCCCTGCAACACGGGGGAGCGAGCATACGATCCCGCACGCGGGCTTCGCGGCGGTCGTCGAATCACGCGCAGAACCCATGATCCGGGCGCTCTCGGAGCCCGCGTCGGCGCTGCTGCTCGTCGGCGAGCCGGGCTCGGGCAAGGCGTACATGGCCGAGCACGTCGCGAGATCCCTCGAAGCCGCCGCTCCCGGCGCGGTGCGCACCTTCGTGCTGCCTCGCCCGCCCGACGAGATGGGCGACCCCGAGTCGCTCTTCGGCGCGGTCTTCCCCGAAGTGGTGCCCTCGCGGGGCGGGGCGAGGTCCGCGGACTGGGTCTCGGAGACCTTCCGCACGGTACGGGTCGCCGAGCGCATCCTCGAGGTCGCGCAGGAGGCCGCCGGAAGGGCCGAGCCGCTTCTCGTGCTGCCCGGGGTCGATCACTACTCGGCGCTGGCCGCCGCGGTGCTCGAGCATCTCGTGCGCCTGCGGGGGGCGCGGATCATCGGCACCGCGCAGCGCATGCGGGGCGGCGCGAATCAGCTGGCGCGCGACCCGCGAACGGTGCGCATCACAGTGGCTCCGCTCGACCTCGACGAAGCCGATGAGCTGCTCTCCTCATTGCTCGGCACTGCGCGCCTCGCACCCGCCACGCTGCGGCGCTGGCACGCCGCGACCGGCGGAAACAGCCACGCGCTCTCGCTCATGCTGGTCGCCAACGAGCGCAGCGGCGCGATGCGCCACCGTCAGGGCATGGCACAGGTGCCACTGGCCCTCGAGGAGATCCCGGAGGAGTTCGTCGAGTACCTCGACGAGACGTGCACGCCGGAAGAGCGCGAGACGCTCGACATGCTCGCGCTCGCCGACCCGATGTTCGAGTCGCCGCTGCTCCGGCTGCTCGACCCGCGGGCGACGGACGCCCTGATCGACCGCGGCCTCATCTCCTCCCAGGCCATACTCAACGGGCGTCCCGCGCTGCGCATCAACCGCTCGATCCTGAGTTCCGCGATCCGCTCGCGCATGTCGCCGCTGCGCCGGATCGCGCTCTCCGACGCCATGTTCCTCGCGCTGACCGAGGGGGACGCGCAGGAGGACTTCGCGTACACCTCCCCGCATCTGCTGCGGGCGGTCGAGTTCGGGCTCGAAAGCGGGCGGACCCTGCCGCACGACTGGCTCGCGGTCGCGGTGACGCGCCTCTTCGCAGATGCGGATCCGGCGCTCATGCTTCGCGTCTCCCTCGCGCTGGCACGCGGGTACGACTCGGCCGACGCGGCCGCGGCCGCTCTCCGCTCGGTCTCCTACGCCGTGCAGCTCGGCGACTCCGCCGCCGCAGAGACCGCATACGGCCGTATCGACGAGCTGCTCATGGATCGGGGTGCGATCGACGCCCTGCCCTCCGCGCTCAGCACCCGGCTGCGCCTCGCGAAGCTCGAGCGGCGGTTCGTCCGCGGCGCCGCCCGAGAGGACGTGCTCGCGTCCCTCGACGCGCTCGAGGCGGCGCTCGGCGGCGACGACACGGTTCCGCGCGAAGCCGTGCGCGGCATGCGCTTTCGACTACTGCTGCGCGACGGCGACTTCGTGGGGGCCGCCGAGGTGCAGCCGCCGCTCAGCTCGGCGGGGGAGGACCTCGTCATCGAATGGGTGCGGGCGCCGAGCCGTTCGGCCTCGGCCCTGCTGCTGCAGCAGCAGGGGCACCTGGAGGAGTCGATACAGCTCGCCTATCGCGCGCGCAGCATCGCGGCGGTCGGCCGGCGACCGCTCAACGACATCGCGGAGCTGCAGGGCTTCCACTGGTTCCTCGGCTACTGGGCGAGCGGCAGCGCGGAGGGCGCCCGTCGCGCGCTCGTCGAGATCGAGGAGCAGGCGAACGCGAGCCGCAACACCGGCGCCTGGCTCTCCGACCTCATCGAGGCCGGGTGGGCGCTGCTCGCGCTGCAGGAGGCGCGGTGGCGCGACGCGGCAGACCTCGTCGAGCTGGTCATCGACTGCGCCCAGCCCGACGACCCGTACGGCACGCTGCCGCTGCTGAACGCGGTGCTCGCGCTCGCGCTCGCGGCGCTCGGAGAGCGCGACGAGGCGATCTCGGTGCTGAGCCGCGCGCGGGAGGAGCGTCGAGGCCTCTCCCAGTCGATCTCAGGGTTCAGGCGCCGCCTCATCGTGCAGGTGCAGCAGTGGCTGCAGCACGGCGACCCGGGCGCCGAGGCGCTCGAGCTCGCCGGATGGGCGCGTGCGAACGGTCTGCCGCTCATCGAGCTCGAGGCGCTGCACATCGCCGCGGTCGAATCGCGGACGCTCGCCCGCGAGGTGCGGCCGCGCGCGCGGGAACTCGCCGCGGGGATCGACCCGCTCATCTCCGAGGCCATCTCGGCCCATATCGAGAAGATCGCCGACGGGGCCTCCCCGACCGACGTCTCGGAGCCCGAGGTGCGCCTGCTCGCCGAGCTGGGCCTGTGGATCCCGCTGCCGAAGTCGTCGGCCCTCTCGGCCCGCGAGCGGGAGGTCGCGCTGCTCGCGGCGCTCGGCTACTCCAGTCGATCCATCGCCGGGCGCTTCCACCTCTCGATACGCACGGTCGAGACGCATCTCGCGCACGTGTACGCCAAACTCGGCCTCGCGGACCGCGATGAGCTGCGGAGCTGGTTCTCGGCCGATCGCCGAGTGTCCTGAGCCCGGCCCCGTCAGGCCGGTGCGCCTAGCCCAGTCGCTCGAGAACGTAGTCGATGCAACCGGTGAGCGCCCGCACGTCGTCGGGGTCGATCGCGGTGAAGGTCGCGATGCGCAGCTGGTTGCGGCCGAGCTTGCGGTACGGCTCGGTGTCGACGACTCCGTTCGCGCGCAGCGCCTTCGAGATCGCGGTCGCGTCGACCCGGTCGTCGAAGTCGATGGTCGCCACGACCTGCGAGCGGTGGGCCGGGTCGGCGACGAACGGGGCGGCGACCGAGGTGCGCTCGGCCCAGTCGTACAGCACCCGAGACGATTCGGCGGTGCGGGCGTCGGCCCAGGCGAGGCCGCCGTTGTCGTTGATCCAGCGCACCTGCTCGTCCATCATCGCGATCGTGGCGAGCGCCGGGGTGTTCAGCGTCTGGTCCTTGCGCGAGTTGTCGATCGCGCCGGAGAGGTTCAGGGTCTCGGGAATGTAGCGGCCCGACGCGGCGATCCGCTCGATCCGCTCGATCGCCGCCGGCGAGACCAGGGCGAACCACAGGCCGCCGTCGCTCGCGAAGTTCTTCTGCGGGGAGAAGTAGTAGACGTCGACCTCGTTCGCGTCGAAGTCGATGCCGCCCGCGGCGCTCGTCGCGTCGACCACGGTGAGCGCGCCCGCGTCGCCGTGCGCGCGGCGGATCTCGGCCATGACCCCGGTCGAGGTCTCGTTGTGGGGGTAGGCGTAGACGTCGACGCCGGCCACGGCCTCGGTCTCGCTGCGCGAGCCGGCCGGCGCCTCGCGCACGTCGGGCGCCTCGAGCCACGGAGCGGCGGCCGCGGCCTTGCCGAACTTCGCGCTGAACTCGCCGAAGGCGAGGTGCTGACTGCGCTTCTCGATCAGCGAGTGCACCGCTGCGTCCCAGAAGCTCGTGGCGCCGCCGTTGGCGAGCAGGATCTCATAGCCCTCGGGGGCGCGGAACAGCCGGGCGAGCCCTTCGCGCACGCTGCCGACGAGGTTCTTCACCGGAGCCTGCCGATGCGAGGTGCCGAGCACCGCGGGCTGCAGCGAGCCGAGGAAGTCGAGCTGCTCGGTGCGCACCTTCGAGGGGCCGCAGCCGAAGCGTCCGTCGGCGGGCAGCAGGGAGGCGGGAATCGTGATATCGGCCATGCCGATAATTCTACGGCGCGCTGGGGCGGGTTCCGCACGGGCGGGGACCGCGCCTGCGCCCCGGCCTCTTCCGGCGCGCGACCGTATAGGCTGGAGCCCTGCGAAGCCAGAGGAGGAGCGGCGAGTGACGGATCTGATCGACACCACCGAGATGTACCTCCGCACGATCCTCGAGCTGGAGGAGGAGGGCATCGTGCCCCTCCGCGCGCGCATATCGGAGCGGCTCGGGCACTCGGGGCCCACCGTCTCCCAGACCGTCGGGCGGATGGAGCGCGACGGTCTCGTCGTCGTCACCGACGACCGCACCCTCGAGCTCACGGGCGAGGGCCGTTCGAAGGCCGTGCGGGTCATGCGCAAGCACCGCCTCGCGGAGCGCCTGCTCGCCGACGTGATCGGCCTCGAATGGGAGTACGTGCACGAAGAGGCGTGCCGCTGGGAGCACGTCATGAGCGAGCAGGTGGAGCGCAAGCTGCTCGACATGCTCGGCCATCCCACGGTCTCCCCCTACGGCAACCCGATCCCCGGCCTCGAGGAGCTCGGAGCCCGCTCGGGGGCCTTCCAGGGCGGCGTCGTGAACGTGGTCGACCTGCTGGCGAGTAGAATCGACGACACGAAGCCGGTCACGGCCAGCATTCGTCGCCTTGCCGAGCCCGCCCAGGTCGATCCCGAACTCCTGCGCGAACTCGATGCGGCGGCGGTCAGGCCGGGCAGTTCCGCCACCTTCTCCTCCATTGACGGCTATGTGCGCGTCGACGTCGAGGGGGTCGGAGGCATCGACCTTCCGGTCGAGATCGCCGCCCATGTGTTCGTTTCGTCAGAAGAGCCGTAACCGCATTCGCCGTGAGCCCGCCTGCGCGGGCGATCCACGATGGAGATGATAGACCGAGGAGTCCGAAGTGTCCGTGAGCCCTGAGGCGTACATCGACGCCGTCACCGAGACCGTCGAGGCGCGCAGCTACAACGAGCCCGAGTTCTTGCAGGCGGTGCACGAAGTGCTCGAGACACTCAGCCCGGTGCTGGCCGAGCACCCCGAGTTCATCGAGGCCAACGTGCTCGGGCGGCTCGTGGAGCCCGAGCGCCAGATCATCTTCCGGGTGCCGTGGCTCGACGATCGGAACGACGTGCAGGTCAACCGCGGCTTCCGGGTGCAGTTCAACTCGGCGCTCGGCCCCTACAAGGGCGGCCTGCGCTTCCACCCGAGCGTGAACCTCTCGGTGATCAAGTTCCTCGGCTTCGAGCAGATCTTCAAGAACGCCCTCACCCGTCAGCGCATCGGCGGCGGCAAGGGCGGCTCCGACTTCGATCCGCGCGGCAAGAGCGACGCCGAGGTCATGCGCTTCTGCCAGAGCTTCATGACCGAGCTGTTCCGCCACATCGACGAGCACACCGACGTGCCCGCCGGTGACATCGGCGTGGGCGGCCGCGAGATCGGCTTCCTGTTCGGCCAGTACCGCCGCCTCACCGGCCGTCACGAGTCGGGCGTGCTGACGGGCAAGGGCAAGGGCTGGGGCGGCGCAGAGGTGCGCACCGAGGCCACCGGCTACGGTGCCGTGTTCTTCGCCCAGGAGATGCTGGCTCGCACCGGCGAGGGAATCGAGGGACGCAACGCCGTCGTGTCGGGATCGGGCAACGTGGCCATCTACGCGATCGAGAAGGTCGAGCAGCTCGGCGGCAAGGCGATCACCGCCTCCGACTCCTCGGGCTACGTGGTCGACGAGCAGGGCATCGACGTCGCACTGCTGAAGCAGATCAAGGAGGTGGAGCGCGCGCGCATCTCCGAGTACGCGGAGCGCCGTCCGAGCGCCCGCTACGTGAGCGGCGGATCGGTGTGGGACGTGCCGGGCGAGCTGGCCTTCCCCTGCGCCACGCAGAACGAGCTCGACGAGGCCGGCGCGCGGGCGCTGCTCGCGGGCGGCGTGCGCGCCGTCGCCGAGGGCGCGAACATGCCGACCACCCCCGAGGCGGTGTCGCTGTTCCAGCAGGCCGGCGTGCTGTTCGCCCCGGGCAAGGCCGCGAATGCGGGCGGCGTCGCGACCTCGGCGCTCGAGATGACCCAGAACGCCGCCCGCGATCGCTGGGACTTCGACCAGAGCGAGCTGCGCCTGCACCGCATCATGCGCGATGTGCACGACGCCACGTACGAAGCCTCCAAGCGCTACGGCCGACCCGGCGACTACGTTCTGGGCGCGAACACCGCGGGCTTCGTCACCGTCGCGCAGGCGATGATGGATCAGGGCGTGGTCTGAGTCCTGCGCTGCAGAGAAGCGGTGCCCCGCGGTCCGATCCGGGCCGCGGGGCACCTGGCTTCCCGGGGGTGAAATCACCCGAGACGAGGCTCGAAACCCTCAAGTACGACTTGAGATTTCACTCGATATCGAGGAATCCCCTCCGCCGAGATCGTTGATTTCATGCGGAAGTCGAGCCTGTTTCCCGGAATTCGTGCACGAGTGTGACAATTTCGTGATCTTGGGTTAGGCTTGACAAAGTTTTGGCCCGGAAGG
>CALMSE010000046.1 GCA_937872275.1 uncultured Leucobacter sp.
GGCCTGCGCGAGCGGCGCGGGCGAGGCGCGTGGGCGCTCGAGGCCGTAGCGGCGGATGAGGGGGCGGATCCGCCCCGCCAGCTCCATGCGATAGGCCTGCGGTGCGCGGCTGCTGCTGCCCGGGTACAGCTTGCGGTAGGCGGGCACGAGCTCGGGATGGCAGCGCTCGAGCCAGGCGAAGAACCACGGCTTGACGTGGGCGCGCAGGTGCAGCGGGCCGTACAGCACCGAGCGCGCGCCCGCGTCGCGGATGTCTCGCAGCAGGCGCGAGAGGTGCGCGGTGCCGTCGGTGAGGTGCGGGAGCACCGGCATGAGGAAGACCTCGCAGGCGAAGCCCGCCTCGCTCGCCGCGGCGACGGTCTCGAGCCGGGCCCGGGCGCTCGGCGTGCCGGGCTCGATCGACTGCTGCAGCTCGGGGTCGCCGACCGCGATCGACATCGAGAGGAAGACGCCCGAGCGCTCCCGGGCCTCCGCGAGCAGAGGGAGGTCGCGCCGCAGCAGCGTGCCCTTCGTGAGTATCGACAGCGGCGTGCCGCTCCCCGCCAGCGCTCTGACGATGCCGGGCATGAGCCGGTAGCGGCCCTCGGCGCGCTGGTAGGGGTCGGTGTTCGTGCCGAGTGCGACGTGCTCGCGGCGCCACGACGGCCGGGCGAGTTCGCGGCCGAGCACCTCGGCGATGTTGACCTTCACGACGATCTGCGAGTCGAAGTCGGCGCCCGTGTCGAGTTCGAGGTAGCGGTGCGAGCCGCGCGCGAAGCAGTAGACGCAGGCGTGCGAGCAGCCGCGGTAGGGGTTGATGGTCCAGGGGAAGGGCATGGACGACGCGCCGGGCACGCGGTTCAGCGCGCTCTTGGCGAGCACCTCGTGGAAGACCGTGCCTCGGAACTCGGGCGAGCGCACCGAGCGCAGGTGCCCCGGCATCGCCGCGACCTCGCCCAGGGCGAGCCCGGGCAGCGCGTCGTCCTCCGCCTGCGCCACGCTCTGCCCGCTCCACCTCATGCGTTCATTCGAACATACTTTCGAATAATGGGCAAGCGGAAGCGGCGCGTGTCAGCGCGAGCCGGTGTCTCGCGCCAGCGACGGCGCGATCCCGAACTCGCGCTTGAACGCCCGCGAGAAGGTGTCGATGTCGATGAATCCGCTGCGCCGCGCAGCCTCCGCGACCGGGCTGCCCGAGCGCAGCAGCCGCTGCGCGATCTCGAGCCGCCGCCGCCTGATGTACCTGGCGGGCGCGTCGCCCTCGAGCGCGAAGAGCTTCTGGGCATAGCGCAGGGAGATGTGGAAGGCGCGGGCGAGCGACTCGGGGCTGAGTCCGGGGTCGGCGGCGTGCTCGTCGACGTGCATCCTCAGCGCGATCGCCAGCAGCTCGGCCTCGAGAGGCGGCTCGACCGTCGCGCGGTCCACCGCCAGGGTCGCCCGGAGCAGCGAGGCGAGCGACTCGGCGATGGCCTCGTCGCAGACGCGGTCGCGATCCTGCACGCCCGTGTCGACCGACCCCGCCAGCGAGGCCAGTGCGCGCAGCGGGGCGCTGGGCTGCAGCACGCGGGCGGTGAGGTCCTCGAAGGCGTTGCCCACCTCGGAGACCGCGCTGCGCGGCAGCTGCAGCACGATCTCGCTCATCTGGCCGGGGAACGCGAGCGTGTACGGGGCCGAGGCGTCGTAGAGCGCGGCCGCGCCGGGGGTGAGCCTCGCCGCGCGCCGGTGCTGGCGGACCGTGCCGATCCCGCTGCGCTGTATCGACAGCAGCAGGTCTTCGCGCGGGCTCTCGGCGATGACACGCCGATCGCGCACCACTTCGGAGGCGCGGGTGAGCACGGTCGTGATGGTCAGCCCGGGGACGAGCTCCACCTGTGCGAGACTCGCCCGGAAGGCGGGGGTCGCGGCGCGCACCCGCAGCGGCACGAAGGCCGTGCTGCAGGCCCGCATCCATTCGGACACCGATGCGACCTCCGCGTGCAGCATGTCCCGATTGTAGATCCGCCCGAGCGGACGCACCAGGGCCCGAGCCGCCGCGGCCCGCGGCGGCGCCGGATCGTGCGCGGAATGCCGGATCCGCCCCCGGGGTGCGCGAAATGCCGGACGCCGTGCGCGCGATCCCTGGGCGGGGCGAGGGACGCGTTCGTAGGCTGACGACACGCAGCGGCGACGAGGCCGCGACGAACGGAAGGGAACTCCCATGACCGACTACACCCACCAGTTCCGCGCCGCGGTCGTGCAGGCCGAGCCCGTCTGGAACGACCTCGACGGCGGGATCGACAAGGTGATCGCCCTGTCGCGCGAGGCGAAGGCGAATGGCGCCTCGATCATCGCGTTCCCCGAGACCTTCGTCCCCGGGTACCCCTGGTACCTCTGGCTCGACTCGGTCGCCTGGCAGTCGCAGTTCACGGTGGCCTACGCCCAGAACTCCCTCGAGATCGGCAGCGAGCAGTGGCGGCGCCTCGAGCGCGCGGCCGGCGAGATCGGCATCACGATCGTGCTCGGCTTCAGCGAGCGCGAGGGCGGCTCGATGTACATGGCGCAGGCCGTGATCGACGACACCGGCCGGACGGTGATGACGCGACGCAAGCTGAAGCCCACCCACGTCGAGCGCACCCAGTTCGGCGACGGCGACGGCTCGGATTTCGAGGTGGTCGACACGCCCGTGGGTCGAGTCGGGGCCCTCAACTGCTGGGAGCATCTGCAGCCGCTCACCAAGTACGCCCTGTTCGCTCAGCAGGAGCAGCTGCACGTCGCGTCGTGGCCGAGCTTCAGCCTCTACGAGGGCGTGGTGAACGCGCTCGGCGCCGAGGTGAACGTCGGCGCCTCGCGCCAGTACGCGGTCGAGGGGCAGAACTTCGTGCTCGCGCCGTGCGCCGTGATCGGCGAGGCGGCGCGGGAGCTGTACGCCGACACCGAGCAGAAGCGGCAGTTCCTCAGCCGCGGCGGCGGCTACGCGCGCATCTTCGGTCCCGACGGGCGCTCGCTCGCCGAGCCGCTCGACCCGGCCGAGGAGGGGATCATCTACGCCGACATCGACTACGCCGGCATCCTCGCGGCGAAGAACGCCGCGGATCCCGTCGGCCACTACTCGCGCCCCGATGTGTTCGCCCTGCACCTCGAGAAGCGCGGCCGGCTGCCGAAGGTGACCGCCGAGCAGGTGCGGGCGGAGGCGCCGGAGGCCTCCACGTCCTCCACGTCCTCCTCCTCCGCCACCGAGGCCGAGGCCCAGCCCGCCGCCGCGGTGCTCTGAGAACCGAAGGGAGCGCGGATCATGGAGACCCTGCGGGCGGACGGCCTCGAATCATCGATCGCGCCGCATCTGCTGCAGGCGGATCGTGCGCCGAAGCATCGGCCCGGCACGTACACCCCGCCCTATCCGTCGTTCTCGGCGCGTTTCGGCGAGGAGGTGGAGGCCGTCGTCATGGCCTACTTCGGGGTGCAGGTCAGGGACGCCGACGACCCCGCGCTCGCCGCGGCGCTCGACGAGATCCGCGGCGAGTTCGGCGAGGAGGGCGGCCCGGCGTACTGGGACCGCGCCCACTACGTCGACGTCCAGGGCTACACGACGATCATCAGCATCGCCTACTGGGACGATCCGGCGGTCTTCGAAGCCTGGTACGCCGACCACGGCGAATCGTGGACCGACCCGTCGCGCGCGGCAGCGGGCATCGGCTTCTTCCTCGAACTGGTCATGCCCTCGATCGAGCGCTTCGAGACGATCTTCTCGGCCACCGACCGGTCCGAGGGGGTGGCCGGGATGGCGCCGGGGTTCAGCGGCATGATCGAGGAGCACTACTACTGGGGCTCGGCCCGCGACCGCTTCCCGGTGAGCCAGGGAGACCCGATGTGGGCCGATGGATCGCCGACGCTTCATGTCGACGGACCGGTGCGCACGGTGGTGCTGCACCAGAACGCCTGCCTCATCCGCTCGGGTCAGGACATCACCGACACGGGCGCGGCCGAGCGCGCCTTCTACTCGGAGCAGGTCGAACCGGTGCTGCAGGCCGGGATGGACTTCCTGCGCGACGAGGGCGCTGCGATCGGCTGCTTCGACAACCGCTACATGACGGTGCTCGATGAGCGGAACCAGCCGACCGATCGCACTTTCGGCATGAGCTGGTGGCGCGAGCTCAGCCTGCTCGAGGAGTGGGCCGCCTCCCACCCCTCGCACCTGAAGATCTACGGTGCGGGCATGAAGCACCTCTCGAGCTTCGGGCCCGAGACGCGGCTGCGGCTCTACCACGAGATCACGGTGCCGACGGCGAACGAGCAGCGCTTCGTCTACGTGGGCTGCCACGACCGGACGGGACTCCTGCGGGCGTTCGCCTGAGCGCGTGCAGGGCTTCGCCTGAGCGGGGACGCGGTATCGGCCGCGTTCCCGCTCCGTGCGCTGTCCATTCGTCGTCAACAGGCCGCGGGAACGCGATCCATCCGCATATCGCCTCGAATGGCTTCTCGCCGCCCTGTTCGCGACGTAGGTTCGAGGCGGGGTCGTGCCGAGACCGTTCAGGTGCGGAAGGATCGGCAGCAAGCGGTCGAGACACCGTTGGACGCAGCCACGTCTCCTCGATCGAGGACGCCGCGAGGCTCCGCCCCTCGTCCGCCCCTCGGCCGCCCCGCGCCGGCCCGCGGCGAGTTCCGCGTACGGGGGCGCGGGAAATGAAAAACCCTCGACTCCCGCGGAACGCTGCGGAAGTCGAGGGTGTGCGTTCGACCGTGATCTGGTGCCCCCGGAGGGATTCGAACCCCCGACCTACGGTACCG
>CALMSE010000047.1 GCA_937872275.1 uncultured Leucobacter sp.
GGTCGGCCGGGTCGCGCGGGCCACCCGATCCGCCCGCGATCAGCGCGAGCCACTCCGCGGCCCGCGCCTCGGCCCGATCGGCCCAACCCCGGCGGTCGGTCATGCCGCGGCTATCGGCTCGATCCCGGCGATCGCCTGCAGCAGGCGGTCGTTCATCTCGGGGCTGCCGATCGTGATGCGCAGCCCCTCCCCGACGAAGGCCCGCGCGATCACGCCGCCCTCGCGCAGCGCCGCGTCGATCTCGGCCGCGCGCTCGCCGGCCCGCACCCACACGAAGTTGCCCTGAGAGTCGAGCACCGGCCAGCCCGCCTCCCGCAGAGCCGCGGTGACCCGACCGCGCTCGGCGATCACCGCTCGCACGCGCTCGTCGAGCTCCTGCTGGGCGTCGAGCGAGGCGACCGCCGCCGTCTGCGCGAGGGCGCTCACGCCGAAGGGCAGCGCGACGCGGCGCAGATTCGCCGCGACCTGCTCGTGCGCCACCGCGTAGCCGATCCGCAGCCCCGCGAGGCCGTACGCCTTCGAGAAGGTGTGCAGCACCGCGACGTTGCCGTGGCGGCGGAAGAAGTCGAGCCCGTCGACCGCATCGGGGTCGTCGTTGAACTGGGTGTAGGCCTCGTCGACCACCACGAGCACGTCCCTCGGCACGACGGCGAGAAACTGCTCGAGCTCGTCGCGGCGGATCGCCGCGCCCGTCGGGTTGTTCGGCGTGCAGAGCAGGATGAGCCGGGTGCGGTCGGTGACCGCCTCGGCCATGGCGGGCAGGTCGTGCCGCTCGTCGGCCGTGAGCGGCACCCGTACCGCGGTGGCGCCGGCGATCTGCGCGAGGATCGGGTAGGCCTCGAAGGAGCGCCACGCGAAGATCACCTCGTCGCCCTCGCCGGCGCTCGCGTTCACGAGCTGCGCGGCGACCTCGACGGAGCCGGCGCCCAGGGCGATCTCCTCGGGGCGCACGTCGAGATGCTCGGCGATGCGCTTCACGACCGCGGCCCCCGACATGTCGGGGTAGAGCTGGAAGCTCCCGAGCTGCTCGCGCACGGCCTGCGTGACCGAGTCGAGCGGCGGGTAGGGGTTCTCGTTCGACGAGAGCTTGATCGCGTTCGGCACCGACTTGCCCTGCACGTACGCGGGCAGGCGCTCGACGGCGGCGCGCTGCTTGACCGGCTGCGTCACGCCGCCACCTCTCGCTTCTCTCCGCAGGCGCCGCTGCACCGGGAGCAGAGCATCGCTCTGCGAAGCAGCGGCGCGGGCGGCACCGCGGCGCTGCGGCGCGCCGTGCGTGCCGCCATCACGCCGCGCCGCCGAACTCGCCGGTGGCGACGAGGATGCCCCGGGCGAGCACCGCGTCCCGCATGAGGAAGCCGAGGACCGCCGGGGTCAGCTGCGGGTCGATGTCGATGCGGTCGACGCTCAGCGCGTGCACGACGAACCAGTAGTGGTGCACCCCCGTGCCCTCGGGCGGACCCGCCCCGATGAACTCGGCGGACCGCACCTCGTTCGGCATGGTGACGGCGCCCTCGGGCAGCAGGCCCGCCGCCGGGTCGCCGGCGCCCGCCTCGAGGCTCGTCACACCGGCCGGGATGTTCGCGACGGCCCAGTGCCAGAAGCCCGAGCCGGTCGGGGCGTCGGGGTCGAAGCAGGTGACGACGAAGCTGCGCGTCTCGGCGGGGAACCCCGACCAGCTCAGCTGGGGCGAGCGGTTGCCCCCGCCGGAGGGGCCGTCGTAGACTTCGGCGGGCAGCGGCTCGCCGTCCTGGATGTCGGCGCTCGACACCTCGAAACCGGGCACCTGGCGCATCCCGGCGTAGGGATCGATCGCGCCGTGCGCGGGATTCGACTGCGTCATCGCTGCTCCGTTCCTCGTCGTGCGGTACCGCCAGCCTAGCGGCAGGCCGGGCGGCCGGGGAGCCCGATGCGCACTGGGTATACTGAGCGGCAGAAGACACGAGGCGACGAGGCGGAGGGTGAGGCGATGGTCACGAACACCACGGGATCGGAGCGGGCCCGATCCACGCTCGCCTATCTGCGCCGCCACATCACCTCGGGCACCTGGCCGGTCGGCAGCCGCATCCCCATCGAGCCCGAACTGGCCGAGCAGATCGGCGTCGGGCGATCCACCGTGCGCGAGGCGGTGCGCTCGCTCGCCAGCATCGGCATGCTCGAGACGCTGCCGGGCCGCGGCACCTTCGTGCGCTCCTCGGCGCCGACGAGCACGCTGCTCAACGAGTTCCTCAGCGACTTCACCCTCGAGGAGATCCTGAGCTACCGCCGGGCGCTCGAGATGGAGGCCGCCCAGCAGGCCTCGATGCACCGCACCGATGAGGATCTCGAGGCCCTCGAACGCGCCATCGTCGAGGAGAAGGGCTGCACGCGCTGCCCGGTGCTCATGCACGGGGGCGAGGCGTCGGCCTTCGAGAGTCGCTTCCACATGCTGCTCTTCGACGCCGCGAAGAACCGCCTGCTCGCGGCGCTCTACGCCGGCACGAACGACCAGCTGCGCACCCCGGCGCATCGGGGGCGCCTCGCGAACGTGGCCACCGCGAGCGAGATGGAGCGCGACCACGCGCGACTGCTCGACGCGATCCGCCGCCGGGACTTCATCGACTCGGTGCACGCGATGGCCGATCACGTCGACCACGACGTCGTCATCGTCACCGACAACCACGAGGTGGTGCCGCCGCTCACCCGCACGCCCGAGCAGCAGCAGCGGATCGACCTGGCTCGCGAGGCGGTCGACCTGCGCACCGGGGCGATCTGAGGCGTGCCGCAGCCGAAGATCCTGCTCTACTACGTCTTCGCGCCCGTCGCGGACCCCGACGCGGTGCGGCTGTGGCAGCACGGGCTCTGCGAGTCGCTCGGCCTGCGCGGCCGCATCATCGTCTCGCGGCACGGCATCAACGGCACGGTCGGCGGCGAGCTGGACGCCTGCAAGCGCTACCTGCGGCGCACCCGCGAGTACGCGCCCTTCGCCGGGCTCGAGCCGAAGTGGAGCGACGGCACGGGCTTCGAGGCGGATCGGCCCGAGGCGCTGCACGGCCTCGACCGGCGTGCGCCGTGGCGGCGGATCGCGGACTTCCCGAAGCTCAGCGTGAGGGTCCGCGATGAGCTCGTGGCCTTCGGCATCCCCGAGGAGACCGAGGTCGACGCCGACGGCGTGATCGGCGGCGGGGAGCGCCTGACGCCTCGGGGCGTGAACGAGTTGGTCGCCGAGCGGGGCGACGACGTGGTCTTCTTCGACGGCCGCAACGCCTGGGAGGCCGAGATCGGCCGCTTCCGCGGCGCGATCGTGCCCGAGGTGCGCACGACGCACGATTTCATCGAACGCATCGAGAACGGCGACTTCGACGGGATCAAGGACCGACCGGTCGTGACCTACTGCACGGGCGGCGTCCGCTGCGAGATCCTCTCGGCCGCCATGCGGCGGCGCGGTTTCGCCGAGGTCTACCAGCTCGACGGCGGCATCGTGCGCTACGGCGAGGCCTTCGGCAACGACGGGCTGTGGGAGGGCTCCCTCGCGGTGTTCGACGGCCGCGAGTCGGTCGACTTCGCGCCGGGCGCGGCCGTGGTGGGACGCTGCGCGATCTGCGGGGCCCCGTCGTCCCGGCTCGCGAATTGCGCGGGATCCTCGGGGGCGGACGCGGAGCGTCCGGCCGGATCCCGCGCCGCGGCCACAGCCGCGGGATCCTCGTGCCGCGCCCGACTGGTCGTGTGCGAGGCGCATCGGGACGCCCGGTGCGAGGCGCACTCGCGCGCGTGAGCGCGCGTCAGGCCCACGCGTCGATGAGCACCCGCCCCACGACTCCCCCGTGCTCGAGCGCGGCGTGGGCCGAGGCGGTGTCCGCGAGCGCGAACCGGGTGAGCGGGAGGCCGGCCCACTCGCCCACCTCGAGCGCGCCGTCGGCGAGCGCCGCGTAGAGCCCGTCGGCGATGTCGACGAGCTCGGCGGGCGGCACCGTGTACAGCAGCGCGAAGCGGATGGTGGTGCTCAGCGCCATGTGCCTGCCGATGTCGAGCGAGAGCGTCGGGCCGCCGTCGGTGGAGTAGATGACGACGGTGCCGTGCGGCGCGAGCACGGCGAGATCGAGTTCGGCGTTCGTCGACGGCGCGACCTCGACGATGAGGTTCACGCCGTGCGGCGCGAGCTCGCGGATCGCCGTCGCGGCGTGCTGTTCGCGATAGTTCACGACGTGGTGCGCGCCCGCGGCGGTGGCGAGGGCCGCCTTCGCCGGCGAGCTGATCGTCGCGATCACCTCGGCCCCCGCCCAGCGGGCGAGCTGGATGGCCGCGTGCCCGACCACGCCCGCGCCCCCGGCGACGAGCACGGTCGTGCCGTCGAGCGCCCCCGGGTGCAGGGATCGCGGTCCGTCGGGCGGCAGCGTGAGCGCCCGGTAGGCGGTCATCGCCGGCACGCCGAGCGTCGCTCCCACGTCGAAGCTCGCCGCCTCGGGCAGCAGCGCGACCCGCTGCTCGGGCACCACCGTGAACTGCTGCGCGGTGCCGGTGGGCCGGCCCGCGGCGGCCAGGTGGATCCACACCCGGTCGCCTGGCCCCACCCGGGTCACGCCCTCGCCCACGGCGTCGACCGTTCCCGCGCCGTCCTGGTTCGGCACGGTCTCGGCGAAGCCCTCGGCCCTGAGCACCGAGCGCCCGCTGCGGTTCTTCCAATCGGTGGGGTTGACGCCCGAGACCGCGACCCGCACGCGCACCTCCCCCGGGCCGGGCTCGGGCACCGGGCGCTCGACCAGCCGCAGCACCTCGGGCCCGCCGAGCTCGGAGTGGACGACCGCCCGCATCGTCTCCGCCATTCCGTTCCCCTCTCCCGCGTCTCTCTCGACGCTCACGACTCCGGCTCTCCCGAACTCTCGGAATCCGTCGGCCCCGCGACCGCGAGCGCCGCCCCGACGATGCCGGCGTTCTGGCGCAGCCCGGCGACGACGACCGGCGCCCGCAGCGCGAGCCGCGGCAGGAACCGGTCGGCCTTCCTGCTGATGCCCCCGCCGACGATGAAGAGGTCGGGCGAGAACAGGCGTTCGACGTGCGCGAAGTAGCGCTGCAGGCGCTCCGCCCACGCCTCGTAGCTGAGGCCGTCGCGCTGACGCGCCGAGGCCGAGGCGCGGGATTCGGCGACGAAGCCGTCGAGCTCGAGGTGGCCCAGCTCGGTGTTCGGCACGAGTCGGCCATCGACGAACAGCGCCGAGCCGATGCCCGTGCCCAGCGTCAGCATGAGCACGACG
>CALMSE010000048.1 GCA_937872275.1 uncultured Leucobacter sp.
AGGGGGTCCGCGCGCCGAAGGCGCTGATCCTCGCCCCCACCCGCGAGCTCGCGCTGCAGATCGATCGCACCGTGCAGCCCATCGCCCGCGCGGTCGGCCTCTACACGGGGCAGTTCGTCGGCGGTCAGCCCTTCGAACCGCAGCTGCACGCGCTGCGGCGCGGCGTCGACATCGCGATCGGCACCCCGGGCCGCATCGAGGACCTCGCGAAGCGCGGCCACCTGAACCTCGGCCGCGTCGCGGTCACCGTGATCGACGAGGCGGATCACCTGGCCGAGCTGGGCTTCATCGAGCCGGTGCGGCGCGTGCTGCGGCAGACCCGGCGCGGGGGGCAGCGGCTGCTGTTCTCCGCGACGCTCGACACCGCGGTCGAGGGGATCGTCGCCGAGTTCATGCCCCGGCCCGCGGTGCACGAGGTGGTCGGCGACGGGGAGGCCTCGGCGCCGGGCGGGCCGGAGGGTTCCGGCGGATCCCCCGAGACGGCCGGCTACCGGCCGCCGCCGAACGTCGAGCACGGGGTGCTCGTCGTGCTGCGCGAGCACAAGGACGCCGCGCTCGTCGAGCTGGTCCGCGGCGGCGGGCGCACGATCGTGTTCTGCCGCACGCGCGCCTACGCGGAGCGCGTGACCGAGCTGCTGACCGAGGCGGGCGTGCGCGCGGTGCCGCTGCACGGCGATCTCGCGCAGGCGAAGCGCGAGCGCAACCTCGCGAGGTTCGCCGAGGGTCGGGCCGACGCGCTCGTGGCGACGGACGTCGCCGCGCGGGGTATCCACGTCGACGACGTCGACCTCGTGCTGCAGGCCGATCCGCCCGACGACCCCAAGGCCTACGTGCACCGAGCCGGCCGGACCGGACGGGTGGGCCGGGCGGGCCGGGTGCTCACGATCATCCCGCGCACCCGGCAGAAGCGCACGCACGAGCTCTTCGCGGCCCTCGGCTTCGAACCCGCCTCGTTCGGCGACTTCGCCCCGCAGGGCTGAGGCCCGGTTCCCGCCTCCGCGTTCCCGCTCGGCCCCGCCTCGCCTGCTCGGCCCCGCCTCACCTGCTCAGCGCCGTCGCGCCGCGGTCCCCTCTCCCTGCACGCGGGCGATGCGATCCACCGCCTCCACGATGGTGTCGGGCGCGCAGGCGAGGTTGATGCGGGCGTGCCCCGCGCCGCCGCGGCCGAAGGATCTCCCGTCGTTCAAGGCGACGCCGGCCTCGGCGAGGATGCGGCCCCGGGGGTCGTCGCCGAGCCCCGCGCCGCGCAGGTCGAGCCAGGCGAGGTAGCCCGCCTCGGAGCGCGCCACGCGCACCCCGTCGAGCCGCTCGGCGACGAGGGCCTCGAGCAGCCGCAGGTTCGCCTCGGATTGCGCGACGGTGCGATCGAGCCAGGCGCGTGCATCGCGGAACGCGGCGACGTTCGCGTGGAGGCCGAGGATGCTCGCGCGGGTCGTCGTCTCCGGCGGCAGCCGGCGCAGCAGCTCGTTCGCGCGCGCGTTCGCCGCGACGATCACCGCGCACTTCACCCCGGCGAGGTTCCAGCCCTTGCTCGCACTGGTCGTGGTGACGGCGAGGGCGCCGGCCGCCGCGGCGAGCGGCGCGAAGGGCACGAACTCGGCGCCCCGATGGGTGAGCGGGGCGTGGATCTCGTCGCTCACGACGAGCACGTCGTGGGCGGCCGCGATGCGTGCGAGCTCCTCGAGCTCGGCGCGCGCATGCACGATGCCGTGGGGATTGTGGGGGTTGCTGATCAGCAGGGCGTCGATGCCGGGATCGCCGGCGAAGAGCGCCTCGAGTGCGGGCAGGTCGAGGCGGGGCCCGCCCGGCAGATCCGCGAGCGGCACTTCGACCACCTCGAAGGGAACCTCGACGAGCATCTCGAAGAAGCCCGGGTAGACCGGCGTCGGCACCGCGATGCGGCCGCCCGAGGGCCGCAGCGCCCGCAGCGCCTCGACGACCCCGGTCGCGACGTCGGTGGCGAGGTGCACAAAGTCGTGGGGCACCTCCCACCCCCAGCGGTCGCGCGCGAAGTCGGCGAACGCGGGCGCGAGCGGGCCGGGAGTGTCGAGGTACCCCGTGTCGCTCGCCTCGATCCGTTCGATGAGGGCGTGTCTGATCTCCGGAGCGACGGGGAAGTCCATCTCGGCGACGAACATGGGCAGGGCTCCCGGGAAGCGGGTCCACTTCATGCTGGTGCGGCGGCCGGCGAGCACGGCGGGCTCGAGCTCGGCCCAGGGAGTGCCGCTCGGGTCGGTGCCCGCGCCGATCGCCGCGCGGTAACAGTCGTCGACGGAGGTCATGCCGGTATTCTCCACCCTTCCACGGTCGTGCGGCGCGACGCGAGGTTACACAGCGTCATGCGGCCGGCCGGCCGGCGGGGCCGGGGCGGATCGGGCCGTGCCGATCCGCCCCCGTGCGCGACGGCTACTTGACCACCGGGAACGAGCCGGTGGGCGTCTCGCCCTCGTCGTAGACCGTGGAGGGCGGGCCGACGATGAGGGGGTCGGGGGTGCCGACGAGCTTGTGGTCCTTGTTCGGGTAGGCGAATTGCGCGAGCACCCAGCGCATCGCCTCGAGGCGGGCGCGCTTCTTGTCGTTCGACTTCACGACGGTCCACGGCGCCTGCGGGGTGTCGGTGTAGAAGAACATGGCCTCCTTGGCCTGGGTGTAGTCGTCCCACTTGTCGAGGCTCGCGAGGTCGGTGGGGGAGAGCTTCCACTGCTTCACCTCGTCGCTCGAGCGCGCGACGAAGCGCTCGTGCTGCTCGGCCTTGCCCACCGAGAACCAGAACTTGATGAGGTGGATGCCCGAGTTCACGAGCATGCGCTCGAACTCGGGGGCCGAACGGGTGAACTCGAGGTACTGCTGCGGCGTGCAGTAGCCCATGACGCGCTCGACGCCCGCCCGGTTGTACCAGGAGCGGTCGAACATGACGATCTCGCCGCCGGTGGGCAGGTGCCCGATGTAGCGCTGGAAGTACCACTGCTTCTGCTCGCGCTCGGTGGGGATCTCGAGCGCGACCACCCGCGCGCCGCGGGGGTTCATGTGCTCGGTGAAGCGCTTGATGGCGCCGCCCTTGCCGGCCGCGTCGCGCCCCTCGAAGAGGATCACGATCTTCTCCCCGTGCTCCTTGACCCAGGCCTGCAGCTTCAGCAGCTCGATCTGCAGCTTGCGCTTCTCGCGCTCGTAGCGCGCGCGGTTGATCTTCTGGTCGTAGGGGTAGCCCTGGCGCCAGGCGGCCTCGGGCCCGTCGTCGCTCCGGGGCCTCTTCCCCTTGCGGGTGAGCTCGGCGATCTCGTCGATCTCGGGGGTGATGTCGATCTGGCCGGGCTCGGCGGCTTCGAACTCGGCGGCTTCGAACTCGGCGGCGACCGGTTCTTCGGCCGGGCGGGTCGGTGCGACGGCGGGGTCTTCGAAGGCTTCAGACAAGCGGCTCTCCTCGGGGTGGGTCGTTCCTCCAGAATACGGCGCCGGGAGGCGGCTGTGGAATCGGTATGCGGCATCATTCAATGGGAGACGAGCAGCATGGTCCTGCGCTGTCGGGCGCCTACAGCGAGGCGCCGCGCGATCCGGATCGGGGCGTCGGATCTCCGTCAAAAGATTGACCTTCAATGCTAGCCTGAAGGTTGTCGAGCCGGGGGAGACGACGACCGCGCCGCCCCCGGGGTCGCCCGGAGCGGTCCCGCGCGCGGCGACGAACAGTCAGGGAGAGTGAATGCGCCAGCAGAAGAAGGTGTCCGTCCGCCGATGGGCCGCCGGGATCGGCGTCTGGGCGGTCGTGGGCGCGCTGCTCCTCGGCGGGCAGCTTCACGCCGCCCCGGCCCACGCGCTCGACCTGCCCACCTGGGACGATGTGCAGGCCGCGAAGAACGACAGCACCGCCGCGGCGGCGAAGGTGACCGAGATCGAGGGGCTGATCGCCGCAGGCGAGCAGGAGCTCGAACGGCTGCGCAACGCCCATACCGACGCCTTCGCGGCGTTCCAGCAGGCGGAGGCCGAGTTCATGGCGGCGGCCGCGAAGTCCGACGCGCTCGACGCGCAGGCCGAGCAGAGCCGCGTCGCGGCCGATGCCGCCGCCGAGCAGGCGGCCTCGCTCGTGTCGCAGATGTACCGCTCGGGCGGCGTGGATCGCAACCTCCAGCTCTTCCTCGAGACCGACGGCGACACCGCCGACGTGCTGCTCGAGCGCCTCGCCGCGATGTCGAAGGCCACCGAGCGCAACACCGCCATCTCCGAGCAGGCCGAGCAGGCCATGAACACGGCCGCCTCGCTGGGCGAGCAGGCCGAACTCGCCCGCCAGGAGCGGGAGACCCTGCGGGAGCAGAAGGAGGAGCTCGAGCAGCAGGCGGCGACCGCGGTCAACACGCAGACCGAGCAGATCGCCGCGCAGGAGCAGCAGCAGACGGTGCTCCAGGCTCAGCTCGCGGCGCTCAAGGACACCGAGGCGACGACCGTCGCGGGGTACCAGGAGCGCCTGCGCATCGAGGAGGAGGAGCGCCTGGAGCGGATCCGCCAGGCCGAGGAGGCCGCCCGTCGCGCCGCCGAGGAGGCCGCCGCGAACGCAGGTTCCGGCGGCGGAGGCGGAGGCGACGGCGGTGGTGGCGGCGGGGGCGGCAGCTCCAGCGGCTGGGTCGTGCCGATTCCCTACAGCTACATCTCCACCTACTTCCAGGAGTGGTGGGGCCACACCGGCGTCGATCTGGTGAACGGCTGCGGCACGCCGATCGCCGCCGCGAACTCGGGCACCATCACCCTCGCGGGCTGGGTGAACGTCGGCGGCATCATGGTCTACATCGATCACGGCGGCGGGTACTCGACCCGGTACGCGCACCTCGGCAGCCTCGCGGTGTCGCCCGGGCAGTACGTGTACGCCGGCCAGACCATCGGCTGGGTCGGCACGACCGGCATGAGCACGGGCTGCCACCTGCACTACGAGGTGCTGTCGGGCGGCGTGTTCATCGATCCGCTCGGCAACGGCTTCGTGTAGGCCGCGAGAACCGCGAAGAAACCCCCGGAGCTCCTCGATGGAGTCCGGGGGTTTCCCGTCGGGAGCGGGGGCTCGGCGCCCTCGCGAACCGGCCGCCTAGGAGCCGGCGGTGCCGCTGTGCCCGCCGGCGAGGCGCTCCTGGGCCTCGACGATGAGCTTCTCGGCGTCGGCGGCCGAGCCCCAGGCGTCGACCTTGACCCACTTGCCGGGTTCGAGATCCTTGTAGTGCTCGAAGAAGTGCTCGATCTCCTTGCGGGTGTACTCGG
>CALMSE010000049.1 GCA_937872275.1 uncultured Leucobacter sp.
CGAACTCGATCGGACGGCCGTTGAAGCCGCCGCTCGCGTTGTACTCGTCGAACACGGCCTGCGCCGCGGACGGAGCCTCCGGGAAGTAGAGCATCGAGCTGAGAGCCGCGACCTTGATGGGCTCGCCGGTGGCCGCCTCGCCACCGCCGTCGCCACCGGTGCTGGAGCCGCCGCCGGAGCAGCCGGCGAGGACCAGGGCGGCGGCCGCAGCCGGCACCACCAGTGCCTTCATATGAAGCTTCTTCATCGTCTTCCTTTCAACATCATTGTTCGGATGTCCCGATTCCGCCTCGCGCTCGGTTGCGCGGCGCAGCCCCGGAGTTTTCCGCTTTCACGGTACAAGAACCGTAGCGCGGATCATTGCAACACAGTGACGACGTTGTTGACTGTCAGCGCACCGAGCACTATCGGCCCCGAAAAATGGCGTGTTTTCAATGATCCCGTGACCGGATCGTTAGCTTTCCGACCCCTCTGGGAGCTTGACTCGCCCAGCCCGGCCGTGCGCTCGGAGCAGACCGGAGGCCCCGCTCGGCATCGACGAGTCGGGGCCTCCGGGCACCCCGGGGTCAGTCGATGTCGGTCTCCCGACGGCGACGGCTCGCGAGCACCGCCCCCGCGCCGAGGGCGAGCAGGACGACGGTCGCGGCGAGGAGCCCGGCGATGCCGTCCGCGCCCGTCCGCTCGAGGCCCTTCGGCGGCGGCGGACCGTCGAACACGTTCGAGACCAGCGCGTAGCCGCCCGCCTCGGTGATGACGATGCCGTCGCGGCTCGCGCCCTCCGATTCCTCTCCGCCCACGGTGATCGTGGTGGAGAGGGCGCCCCGCGTCGACGTCTCCGTCAGCGCGCACTCGGCGCCCGCCGGGAGTCCGACCTCGCGGTGCTGCTCCCCCGCCTGCAGCCGGAAGCCGCGGCGGATCTCTTCGTCCAGCCCGTTCGCACGGCAGACCAGCTCGAACTCGAAGGTCAGCCGCTGCTGCTCGGGGCTCAGGGAGTGCTCGTTGCCGCTGAACGCCGACTTCTCCACGACCAGTTCCCCGAGCGTGTAGGTGTTGCGCAGGCTCAACAGGGTCTCGCCGTCGGGGCGCTCGCGGATCAGGATCTCCGCCGAGAGCCCGTCGGTCGACGGGGTCACCCCCGGCGCCTCGAGGACCGAGCGGCCGCTCTCGCCGAAGGCGCCGACGCCGCCGGCCTCGCGGGCGGTGCAGTCCGCGCCGATCGGGAGCCCCGGAACCGTCGCCTCACCATTCCCCGGCACGGTCACGGTCGCGCGGTCCCCCAGGTCGAGCGCGACGCGCTCGGGATCGGCCACGCCGCTCGGCACGGTGCACGACAGCTCGACCTGGAACGACTCGGGCGCGTTGTCGGCGCCGTCGCCCAGCACCTCCTTCGAGACGGTGAGCTCGCCGGTCTTGACCGTCACCCCGGCGCGCTGGGGCGCGGCGGGAAGGTTGACCCGGGTGCCCGCCGTGTCCCAGGCGATCACGCCGTTCTGGTTCCACGCGAACTGCGGGGTCTCGAACTGCGCGAGCGTCGGCGCGAGGCCGTCGCCCGCGGTGTCGACGACCCGGTTCACGGTCTCGAACTCGACGACCACGTTGCCGGCCGGCTGCAGCGGCTCGTCCGACATGTCGATCCGGATGCGGAAGCCCGCGATGTCCTCGAGACCTCCCGCGTAGCCGTCGAGCGGGACCCACGAGGCGTTGGCCGGGTTCGACGCCGTGTCGACGCACTCGGGATCGGCGCCCCAGAGCGAGCTCCCGGGAATCGAGCCCACGCAGGCCGCGGGGTCGGTCGTGACGTCGATCTCGTACGTCGCGCCGTCCGGCAGGCCCGTGAGGGTGAAGATGTCCGCGGCGGTCGCCCCGACGAACACCGGCCGGAAGGTCGAGGTGCGAGGCGCGCCGCCGTCGAGCATCTTGTCTCCCGGATAGGGCATCATGTCGACGATGGTCATCCTCGACAGCGGGTTCGTGCCCGAGTTGAGGTGCTGCAGCTTCCACAGGTCGGTCGCGCCCACCGCGGTG
The DNA here is from genome assembly GCA_937872275.1 of uncultured Leucobacter sp. Taxonomy (GTDB): domain Bacteria; phylum Actinomycetota; class Actinomycetes; order Actinomycetales; family Microbacteriaceae; genus Leucobacter. The sequence goes on from CALMSE010000049.1 coordinate 2,026, forward strand.
TACGAGGCGCAGGGGCTCCGCGTGAAGTCCGAGCCGATCGGCAGGTAGCCGGCGGGAGCGCACTCCTCGCCCGTGCGCACGTTGAGCGCGCCGCTCACCAGGTTCTCGCCGAGCGTGTCGACGTGCTCGCCGTTCACGGTCTTCACGGGGCCGATCACGGTTCCGGCGCGTGGCTGCACGTAGTTCGTGTTGTTGCACTCGTTCTCGCCGTCGACCGCCGGGCTCTCGGGCCCCTGCTGGCCGTTGTCCACCGGCTGCTCGCATCGCGCGAGCGGCACGCCCGTCTCGACCACGACCTCGTTGGTCGCCCGCTGGCCGGTCGGGAGCGGCTGCAGGATCAGACCGAGCCCGATCGTCACGGTCTCGCCCGGCTCCATGCGCGAGCCCTCGGGCCATTCGAAGACGAGGCTCCGCCCGTCGATCGACGGCTCGACCGAGATCTCGGCCGGGTCGACGCTCAGCCCGCCCACCCCGCTCGGGCCCGGCGTGCTCGTGAAGGTCGGCTGCTCGCCGTCCCATCCGAGCGTCGCCGGCATCGCGTCGGTGACCCGGGTGATCGGCAGGTAGCTGGAGCCGGTGTTGGTGAGCACCAGCTGCCAGGGGAGGCTCACGAGCGGGTCGACCTGATGGGTCGCCGTATCGTTCGGGGCGCGCTTCACGACCCGGATGGAGTGGACGCCCGGCGAGAAGGTCACCTCGGCGTCGGCGTCGGCGTGGGCCTGGCCGTACTGCGCGTTGTCCGCGTAGACGTCGGCCGTGTTCTCCTCCAGATCCCCGTTCTCCCAGTCGACGGCGGCGCCGTCGCGCAGCCGCACCGTGAAGGGCAGCGTCGCCGTGCCCCAGGAGGCGTTCCACGAAGTCGCGCCGCCCGGGAAGAGATGCGGAGCGGTGGTGCGCGAGAACTCGACCGCGACACCCCTGATGTCCGCGGGGTCGATGTCGCCCGTGTACGCCGCCCAGGCGTCGCCGACGTAGACCTCGAAGGCGGCCGCATCGGCGTCCGTCGGGTGCGCGGGCGAGCCGAAGGAGACGAACTCGAAGCGGTCCCAGAACGAAGCGGTGTCGTCCTCGATGCGCAGCGTGTTCAGCGGCGCGGTCGAGCCGTTCGGGTTCGCGGTGAGCGTGACGTTCACGGGCGCGCCGGGATCGGTCTCGAGGATCGTCCGGTCGCTCGAGCCGCCATGATCCACCGCGATCTGCTTCTGCAGGTCGACGAGCACCTGGGCCTCGGCGAGCTCGACGGCCGCATCGCTGCGGCCGGTCGGCAGGTAGCTCGGGTTCACGACCGCATCCCAGCCGCGCGAGATCGCCTCGTTCGGCACGGACACCGTCGCCCCCGCGACGCCGCCCTCGACGGGGTCGCCGCTCAGCCGCTCGAACTCGCGCAGCTGCACGTCGAGGTGCGCGACGAGCCGATCGCCGGCGACGATGCGGTTGCCGTTCGTCGCCGGATCGGTGCCGGAGTACGTGACCGCGACGCCGATCGCGGCCGGCAGCGCGGCGAGGAACGCGGCATCGCCGTCGATCGCCTGCTGCAGCGTGAAGACCTCGACGCTGCCCGCCGGATCCGCGCCGTCGTAGAGCCACAGCTCCACGGTGCTCCACGTCGTGTCGATGTAGGCCGGCAGCGCGTCGAAGGAGACGCCCGTCAACGTGAACTCGTCGAAGTGGTTGCCGTCGGGGCCCGCCACCTCCGTCGCAAAGCTGCGACCCGCGAAGGGGCTGTGCTCCATGTCGAAATCGGGAGCCGGATCCAGCTGATGCGTGGAGGTGTCCGTGATCCGGATCTTGCCGAGCTTCATCGCTCCGCGCACGCCCGTGGGCATCGTCGACGAGTTGTAGGTCGTCAGCGTGTAGCGGGCCCGCGGGTAGTCCGCCTGGGCCAGCTCACCCGGGTTGGGTGCCACCATGCCGATGCTGCTCGCTGCGGGCGTCGCGGGATCCAGCGGCAGCGGGCGCACCTGCTTCGCGAGGGCGACGTTGGCGATGTCGTCGAGCAGCTGGATGGTGTCGTTCGCCGTATCGGTCGCCGGGGCGCCGTCGTCCGGGATCGCGACGAGGCCGAACACGTTGTCGACGCAGCCGTCGGAGTCGCCGGAGCAGTTGAACAGCGTGCCGTTCTCCTTCACCACTTCACCGGGTCGCTCGTCGGCCGCGCGGTCTCCCGCAGCTGCCAGTCGAGGCGGAAGGAGCGGATCTCGGCCGAGGCGGCGATGCCGCTGTCGACGACGGGAGCGGTCAGGTCGTCGGCCTCCGTCGCAGCCTGGCGCGCTTCGGTGTTCTCGGCGAGCACGAGGCGCACGCCGAGCGCGCTCTGCTGCTGCGAGGCGCTCAGGGTGTAGCCCGTGAAGCCGTTCGCGTCCATCCAGCTGCCGCCCGGTACGGGTGTCACGCTGGTCCAGGCGGTGCCGTCCCACAGCTGCACGTCGGTCACGAGGTCCCAGCGCAGCATCGGATCGACCGTGCCGCTGCCGGCCGGGCCCTCGAAGCGGATCGGGCGGATATGCGTCAGGTTGAAGGCCTCGAACACGGTGCCCGCGCCCGTCGCCGTCGGGGCGGCGGGATCCTGCAGGTGCACGGTCGCATAGCCGTCCCGGGTCACGGCCCACTCCTGCGTCGTCCACGAGGTCGCGGCCGACTGCGAGACGAGCGAGTTGTGCGCCCAGTCCTTGTCGGTCCACAGTCCGCCCGGGCCGGGGCCGGTGCCGCCCTCGGTGCCGCGGATGCCGATGTCCTCGCGATCCTCGTCCTCGCCGGTGACGACGCGGTCGTCGAGCCTGCCCGTGGCCTCCGCCGTCGCGACGTTCTCGTACTGCTCCGGCTCGGTCCAGCCGCCGGCGGTCGGGGTGCCCGGAGCGCTGCGCAGCTCGCCGCGCGCGGTGAAGGCTATGTTGGGCTTCACGTAGCTGATCTGGGAGAAGCCGGCCTCGTTGGTGTAGACGAAGCGCAGACCCGTGGCGCCCCCGGGGACGGGGATCGCCGCGCTCTCGTCGGGGTTCGTCGCGAGCTCGGTCCAGGTGGCGCCGTCGGCGCCGCGCACCTCGATCAGGAGATCGGCCTGCACGTCGTCTCCGTTCACCGGGCGGCTGATCGGCGCCAGGATCTCGGTCGCGTCGAAGGCGTCCCAGAAGGTGCCGGGGCCGCTGAAGACGTCTTCGACCACGACCTCGGTCGGCGTGGTCCGGCCGCCCGAGGTCTGCACCTGGGTGTCGAGCTGCACGACCACGCCCTGGCCCGGGAGCACGGTGCCCGGGCCGACGCGCTTGTCGACGGTCACGTCGATGCGGGGCGCCACCAGCGAGATCGCAGCTCCGGCGTTGTCGGTGTCGTCCTCGAGCCCGGCCTTCTGGCCCGTCACATCGATGGTGTTGCGGAACGGGCCGGCGGTGCCGCCCGCGGCGACGAAGCTCTCGGCGGAGCTCGTGGCCAGCTCGTACCTGACCTCGGCCGTCGCTCCCGGCTCGATGGCGCCCGTGAAGGAGATCTCGAAGCCCTTCACCGAGCGTCCCGACGGGATGACCGGATCGGGCAGCGCGGTGCCCGGAACCCCGAGCGCGACGGTGTCCGTCGAGTCGTCGTCGAAGGTCCAGACGATCGATCCGCCGCTCGCCCCGGCGGGCCAGGCCTGCGAGGCGGCCGGGTCGAAGCCCGAGAAGGAGAGATCGCCGCCGAAGAAGCGCGCATCGGATCCCGCGCCGGGCTCCGCGATCACGAGTCGGTCGAGCACGGTGCTCTGCGGCACGCCGCCGTTGATCGCGCGCAGCACGACGCCCACGGCGTCGCCCGCGGTCACGCCGGTCAGGCTCGTCTGCTCCGAACCGTCGGGAAGGGCGAAGAAGCGCTTCTGGGCCACGACGTCGATCTGCTCCTGCGCCACCGCGAAGGGAGCCTCGGCGTCCTTCGAGACCGGCGGCTGACCCGGCACCTCGACCGTGGCCCGCACGTCGTTGGAGACGCGGTAGCCGGTGGAGACGCTCGCTCCGGAAGTGCGGTGGGTCGAGCGCTGCTCGACGGTGAAGCCCTGCGAGACGCTCGCGCCCGGCGGGATCGAGCCGGTGTAGGCGGTGCGCACGCCGGCGATGTCGCCGTTCGCCATCCCGTCGTCCCAGGCCGTCCAGTTCCAGCTGGTGCCGTCGAAGTGGTAGACCTCCACCGCGGCCGCCGTCGCGCCGCTCGGCAGGTTCGTCGTCGGGTCGGCGGGCGCGGCGAAGCCCGCGAAGTCGACGTAATTGAAGGGGTTGTCGGCGTGGAGCGCCGCGGCGCCGTCGAGCGCTTGGGACGGATCGGCCGGATCCTGCAGCCGCAGCGCGCTCGCGGGGACGTTCGAGGACTGCGTCGCGCCGATGGCGACCGCCGAGGTCTGCCCCGGCTGGAAGCTCTGCCCGGCCGGTGTCCAGCTCTTCGCCGGCGTCACGTCGACCGCGACGGGGTTGTCGACCGAGATGATCGCGCTGTCGGAGGCGCTGAGATCGGCCGCGCCCGACTTCGCGGAGAACGTGGCCGTGTTCACGAGGTCGGTGCGCAGGATCGGGTCGTCCGGGGAGAGACCCGCCGGAATCGTGATGATGTAGTCGAGCCAGCCGGTGTGGAGGGTGGACATGCCGAGCCCGCTGTCGTTGCCGGTTCCCGCCTGCACCGGCTGCGCGACTCCGACCGTGATGGAGAGGTCGGCCGCCGTGCCCCCGAGCGTGCCCGCGACCGGGATCGTCGGGGCCTGCCCCGCCGCGATGCCTGGCAGGTCGAGGGTCACGCCGCTGGTCGTGCCTCCGACCGTGGCGGTCAGCCCGCTGATCTGCCATCCTGCGAATTGCGCGGGCAGCGCGTCGACCACCCGCACCGGCGCATCGGCGTCCTCGTCGTTCACGCGGAACTCGACGCGGTAGACGACGGAGTCGCCCGGCCGGAGATCCCGCTTCGCCTGCCCGCCGTCCACCGTCTTCACGACGCGCAGCGAGGCGCCCTCCATGGCGTTCGCGGGCACGATTCCGGCCCCGCCCGCCGCCATGGCAGTGCCGAAGAGGAGCGCGGCGAGGCCTCCGGCCAGCCACCTGCCGATGCCTCGCGTCGCGCGCACTGCGCTCCGCCCGTTCCGTCCGCGGTGCTTTCCGACGCGCAGTTCCATCCCCGTGTTCCTTCCCCTGGGCATGGATTCGAAACCCCCGCTGTTCGAATCCGTAGCTGAAGACCCGACTCCCGCACCGGGGTACTCCCTGGGGGGGATCAGTGCAGGAGTCGGGCACGGATAACACGGCAGATCGGACGGATCGTGACGCACGTTTGAAAAAGTTTTCGGAATGTTCCGCGCGGTCGCCCCTCGGATGCGACTGACAGAGAAGTCGCGGATACTAGTAGGCGGGGGATACGGCCGACCGTGGGAGGTCCGGCCATTGGGAAAGACGATGCGAAGGCATGTCTGCGGGTACACGGGTATGGGGGAAGGACTCGAATGCCCCGGCATTGGAAGGCCGCGTCCGACGGCGAACTGCTGGACGCCTGCCGCGAAGGGGACAGCGCGGCGTTCTCGCATGTCTGGGAACGGCACCATCGTGCGGGCCGCGTCGCCGCCCGGAGCATCGCCCCGAGCCTCGATGCCGACGACCTCGTCTCCGAGGCGTATCTCAAGATCTTCGAGCTCGTCCGGGACGGCCGAGGCCCCCGCGGGGCGTTCAGGCCCTATCTCTACACGGTGATCCGCTCCGTCGCGGCCGACCGCCTCCGGTCGCCGGAGCAGGCGAGCGCCGACCTCGACCAGATCCCCGATCTCACCGAGGCGGGCCCTTGGGAGGACAACGCCTTCGATCTGAACGCCGCGGCCCGCGCGTTCGAATCGCTGAACGAGCGCTGGCAGGCGGTGCTGTGGTACACGGAGGTCGAGGGCATGCCGCCGCGGGAGGCCGCGGCCCTGCTGGGTCTCTCAGCGAATGGGGTCTCCGCCCTGGCCGGTCGCGCACGGGAGGCGCTGCAGTCGGCGTGGGTCGAGGCGCACGTGAACCGCGAGCTCGCCGCGGCCGAATGCGGGTCGACGCTGGAGCAGCTGCAGCGCTATCAGCGCGGCAAGCTGACCGCCCGCGCGAGCCGGGAGGTCGCGGCGCATCTCGACGGGTGCGCGAGCTGCGCCGCCGCCGCGCGGGAGTGCCGCGCCCTCAACGACCAGCTCGCGCTCGTGCTCGCCACCGTCTTCCTGGGCGGCGGCGCGGTCGCCCTGCTGAGCGGGGTCGCGTACGGCCCG
>CALMSE010000050.1 GCA_937872275.1 uncultured Leucobacter sp.
ATCCTCGACAATCCCGTCCGCGGCGCGGGCGGCTTGCGGAGAATACCCGTCGCGGCCGGCACTGTCGAGGGCCTGCCGGCTGCGGGTGCGCCGACGTAGCGTGGGCCCCGCGCCGGCCGAACCGCGACGCGAAGCGAGACGAGAGGAGCGAGCCGTGCCCAGAACCCCGCAGTTGAAGGATCCCGAGCTCTACGACCGCCTGCGCGAGGACGGGGCGTCGGAGGAGAAGGCGGCGCGCATCTCGAACGCCGCCGCCAGGGAGGGCCGCTCGAAGGTGGGCCGTCGCGGCGGCAGGGCCGAGGACTATGAGGAGCGCACCGTTCAGCAACTGCGCGAGCGGGCGAAGGAGCTCGGCCTGAGCGGCTACTCGAAGCTGCGCAAGGCGGAGCTGATCGATCTCCTCCGCAACCACTGAATCGTCGAGGCGAACAGCCAGCGATTGGTGTTCGTGGTGTGCAGCGCCGGCTGGCGATGCATCGCCGCGGGGTCGGTCTCGCCTCGGGAGGGGTTCGGCACCGAGGCCTCCGTCTCGGGCTCATCGTGGAGCCGTCGAGGATCGGCCGCTCCTGCAGCTCGTACTCGTACGGCGGCCCGGGAGCCGGATCTTCCCCGCCATAACACGCATCTCCGTGCCGATCCACCCCCTGGCGCGCCGCCTGCTCCGCTGCGACGGTGGAGAGCGACGGCAGAACGAGAGAAGTGGAGAGACGGCGATGGGAATCAGCGGCAAACGGGTGGCCTTCCTCGCGACCGACGGATACGAGGACAGCGAGTTGACGAGCCCCTGGCGGGCGGTGACGGAGGCGGGGGCCGAGGCGAGCATGATCGCGCCGGACGACGGATCAGTGACCGGGAAGAACGGTCATGAGCAGAGGGTCGACCTGGAGGCGGGGAAGGCCTCCGCCGCCGACTTCGACGCGCTCGTGCTGCCGGGCGGCGTCGTCAATGCCGACCACCTGCGCATGGACGAGGCCTCGCAGCGGTTCGCGCGCGACTTCTTCGCGCAGCACAAGCCGGTCGGCGTGATCTGCCACGGCGGATGGATCCTCGTCGAGGCCGGCGTCCTGGACGGCCGCAGGATGACGAGCTATCCGAGCCTGCGCACCGATCTGCGCAACGCCGGGGCCGAATGGGTCGATGAGGAGGTCGTGGTGGACCAGGGGCTCGTGTCGAGCCGCACACCCGACGACCTGCCGGCGTTCAACCGGAAGCTGGTCGAGGAGATCGGCGAGGGGAAGCACGAGGGCCAGACGGCCTGAGCCCTCCGGAGGGAACGGGAGCGATCATGACCGGGCTGGAGACGGGAGGCGACGGACGAGGCGAGAGCCCGGAGGAGCGCGCCGACCGAAACTGGAACGAGATCCTCCAGGAGGCCCGGGTCACCCAGACCTGCACCCAGATCCTCGGCGGTTTCCTGCTCGCCGTGGCCTTCCAGCCGCGCTTCGGCGAGATCGACGGGTACCAGCTGGGCCTGTACCTGACCCTGGTGGGCCTCGCCGGGTTGGCGACGGCGCTCGCGCTCGCGCTGGTGAGCCTGCACCGCAGGTACTTCGGCAAGCGGCAGAAGCCGCGGGTCGTGCGCATCGGCAGCCGCCTGCTCATCGCCGATCTGGTGGTGGTGGCCGTGCTGGCCGCCGGAGTGACGAGCCTCATCTTCGACTTCACCCTCAGTCGACCGGCCGGCTTCATCGCCCTGGCCGCCGGGCTCGTGATCACCTTCGGGCTCTGGGTGTTCGTGCCCTTCGGCCGCGGGGCGAGGGGAGTCGATGAGGCGCGCCGCGACCGGCGGGCCGACGGAGAAGAGAAGTGAAGGAGAACGGAACGATGGAGACGACGGAACAGCAGCGCAGCAGCCGGGCGGGGGAGTGGGGGCTCCGCACCTGCGACGTCTGCGGCAACGCCTACGACCGCACGTTCACGATCGACTGCGGGCCTCGCGGCGGCGGCACCTTCGACAGCTTCGAGTGCGCTATCCACGCCCTGGCGCCCCGCTGCCGGCACTGCGAATGCCGCATCCTCGGGCACGGGGTCGAGAGCGACGGCGAGATCTACTGCTGCGCCCACTGCGCGCGGCACGAGGGCGAGCATGAGCTCGTGGACCGCGCCTGACGGGCGCCCCGGCTCGGAGGGGGCGGATCGCGCAGGGCCGGACGATCCGCCCCCTTTCGGGCGGCGGCTCGATCCGACGAAGATGGCGAACCAGCCCGCCCTGCGCACCTCGAACGGGCTCGTGTGGCTCGTCATGGGCGGCCTCTTCGCGGCGGCGAGTCTCGTGCCGTTCGCCGCGCTCGCCTTCGCCGGGGACGGGCGCTCGCGCGCCGTCGCCCTGACCGCGGGAGCGATCGTGATCGTGCTCTACGCGGCCATGCTCGCCGTGCGCTTCGCCGTGCGGCCGCGGCGCGCCAGGCTGCTCGCGCTCGCGGCGTGCATGCTCACGATGGCCGCCGTCGCGCTCGTCGCGGTCTGGATCTGCCTGCTGCTCGAGTCGGCGCCGCGGCAGCTGTGAGCCGGATCCGCACGACCGCGCCGCCTCATCAGGGCTCGGGCGGCGGGGGCTCCTCGGTGAGGCGCAGGCCCCCGGCGGAACTCGCGAGGGCGAGCATCTGCTCGATCCACGCCGGGTTCAGCTCGGGCGTCTCCTCCGAGCCGAACTCGAAGCGCAGCTGCACGGCCGGGTGCAGCCACAGGCTGTGCTGCTTGCCCGCGAGGGACCAGGTGAAGACGGTGCTCTCCTGCAGGTTCAGCTTGGCGAGGATCACGGTGCGCAGGTGGGTGAGCACGCGGTCGTCGAACTCGAAGCGCTCGGTCGCGCCGTAGTAGAGGTAGCCCATGCGTCAGCGCCCCTGCTTCTCGAGGTGCTTCTGCGCCTCCTGCTCGGAGACCACGATCAGCCCGCGCGGGGTGTTCGAGAGGTCGTGCATGACGGTCAGCCACGACTTGTTCAGCTTCGGCGCGCGACTGCCGGCGAAGCGGAAGGCGAGCGGGATGTTCGGCGTCAGCCAGATCGACACGCGCCCGCCGCCCTTCTCGGCCGGATTCGTCCAGCTCATGAGGAAGCACTCCTGGCGGCGCAGCTTCATCGTGATGGCGACCTTCAGATGCGCCAGCACGCGGTCGTCGAACTCGTATTCCAGCGAGCCCCCGTAGTTCAAATACCCCATGGTGCAATAGTGGCAGCTTCCGCCGTGGAAGGGTAGCCGCCGGCATCCGGTGCGGCTCAGGGTCGTGCGTTCGGCAGCATCTCCCGGCCCTCGACGAGCACCGACTCGATGCGCGAGGCGTCGCCCGACCACACGAGCTGCGCGTACGCCTCCTCGACGGTCGACGGAGCGCTCAGCGGGCGCAGCACGACGAGATCCGCGCTCTTGCCCGGAGCGAGCGAACCCGTGACGTCGTCGATCCAGGCCGCGCGCGCCGCCTCCAGGGTCGCGGCCGCGAGGATGCTCCGATAGGCGCTGCCGGGCGGAGGTGCGCCGTCGTTCCAGGGCGCCTCGCGCACGAGCAGCGCAGCGGCGCGCATCTGCGAGAACATGTCGGGCGGCGAGGCCAGCGCGGTGTCGACGCCCAGCGCGTAGGGGATGCCCTGCGCGGCCATGCGGCGCAGCGGCGGATCGCCCGCGCCCGTGATCAGCTCGGCGATCGCGGGCACGACGAACCGCGCGTCGGCCTCGGCGGCGAGCCGCAGCTCGGCGTCGCTCGCATCGGTGGCGTGCACGAACTGCATGTCGGCACCGAGCAGTCCCGCCTCGTGCAGCGCGGTGATGGACCCGGGACCGTTGCGCCGCGTGCTCACGTGCATGCTCATGGGCAGGCCCGCCGCGCGCGCCCGTTCGATGTCGCCGCGCCACACCTCGGGCGGCGACAGGTCGGGCCCGCGCAGTGCCGCGGCTCCGCGGATGAGTGATCCGCCGCGCGAGGCGAGCCGCACCGCGAAGGTCTCGAGCTCCGCCGGGTGCGGGCGGTCGGAGCCGTAGTAGCCGAGCGCGACCGGAGGCCCGTAGCCGAAGACGTACCGGCTGCCCGACTCCGCCGCGGCCGCGAGCGCTGCCTCGGCGTGCTGCAGCGTGTTCGTCGCGTGGCACCAGTCGAAGGTGAGCGTCGTTCCCGAGGCGATCGCGCGTCTCAGCGCCGTGGAGGTCGTCTCGAAGAGGCCGTCGGGGGTCACCGCGGGGGCGTGCTTCGGGATCCACTCGGCGAAGTACGGCCCCATGCCCGTATCGGGATGCATGATGGGGGCGAACGCCTCCCATACGTGCTGATGCGCATCGATGAGGCCCGGGAAGACGATGCGGCCGGTGGCGTCGACGATGGTCGCGCCCGGGGCGTCGATCCCTGCGCCGCCTGACGCTCCGGCGCCGATCTCGGCGATCCGCCCGTCGACGACCAGCAGCTCTCCCTCGAACACGTCGGGCTGCGAAGGGTCGCAGGTGAGGACCGTCGCACCCGTGATCAACAGTTCCATCGCAGCTCCCAACACGGCGGGGCGCGACGCGGATGACGCGGCCCGTGCCTATATTCTGGCGTCTGCCCCGCGGTTCGTGCGCTCGGCGGCATCGGCGACGACCGCGGCGGCGCTCTCGGTGCGCTGCAGCGCCAGGCGCTGCCGATCCGCTCCGGTGCCCGCCCGGAACACGTCGTCGAGGGCGCTCGACACGCGGTCGAGATCGCCGACGGCGTTCAGCGCGCCCTCGACATGGGCGAGCAGCAGATCGACGACCTCCCGGGCCGGGATGGGAGTCGACAGACGAGGATCGAGCAGGGTGCCGGCAGTGCCGAAGCGGCTCGCCGTCCACATCGCGAGCCGCAGCTGCGTCGTGCTGATCGGAGCCGGCGGCGATCCTTCCCGCCATTCGTCCGCGGCGGTCTGCACGAGCGCGCGCGCGAGGCCGGCGATCGCGACGGCGTGCTCGAGCTCGGTGCAGGCGTCGGCCACGCGGATCTCCACCGTCGGGTACCGTTCGCTCAGGCGCGCGTCGAGGTACACCATCCCGCGATCGAGCTGCACGCCGCTCGCGATCATGTCGTCGACGGTGCGATGGTAGGCGGCGGCGGAGCCGAAGACCTCCGTCGGACCGGAGGTCGGCCACCGGCTCATGGCCTGGTGGCGGTAGCTCGCGTAGCCGCTGTCGCGCCCCTTCCAGATGGGGGAGTTGCTGCTGAGCGCCAGCAGTGCGGGCAGCCAGGGGCGCATGCGGTCGAGCGCCGCGACCCCCTCGTCGTCGCCGGCGACGGTCACGTGCACGTGGAATCCGCAGGTCAGCTGCTCCCGCATCGTGAGACCGAAGCGCTGCTCCATGGCGGCGTAGCGATCGCCTCGCGCGACGTGCGTCGTGGCGGGCAGCAGGCTCGTGCCGAGGGCGACCGCCCGCGCACCGATGCTCTGCGCAGCGCCGTCGGCGAGGGAGCGCCCGGTGGCGAGGGCATGGGCGACCCCGTCGAGGGTGGTGTTCGGGGACGAGACGATCTCGATCTGCTCCTGCTTGGCCTCACGAGTGAGGTGCGTGGGAGGCGGAGCATCCGCGGCGGGCAGGGGGATGGGCCCCGTCATGCGCGCGGAGGCGTCGAGCACCCACTCGACGACCGCCGTCGGGCGCCAGCTGCGGGCATCGACCAGCAGCAGCTCTTCTTCGACGCCGATGCTGCGCGGGGGTGCGCTCCCGTTTCCGAATCCCATGCGGGCTCTCCATTCGATGCTTCCGCTCGACGCCCCTCGCCGGCGCGGCGCGAACGCGCCCGGTGATGCGAGCGGATGCTCTCACGTTAGGAAGGCGGCGAGCGTCGCGACAGGGCTTGACTTCCCAGCCAACGCACGGCCCGGACCCCGAGACCGCCCCCGAACCCGTTGCCGCGGCACTGCGGTCGGCGTACCTTGGAGGTACCTCTCCGAAGGAGGTGCATCATGAAAGATCCGACCGCTGAGAGGCACATCGAAGACCCGCACGAGCACCCGCCAGGCGTGCACGAGGCGACTCGGTACGACGCCGGTGACGGGCAGGGCACCGTGTCGGGCCCGCCGTACGGGCGGGCGACCCAGGACCGCCCGGTTCTCGACGGCTCCACGCTGAGCCGCGAGGAGGAGCGAGAGGTCGTCAACCCCTGGCGAGGGATCTACGATCCCGAGCTGCGGCGTCACCCCGCACACGAACCGCACGAGGATCCGGTGCCGGAACCCTGAGCGGCGCGCGCCCACCGCGCCCGGGCCCCGCGGCCCGGGCGCATTCCCCGTCCCATACTTCCCCGCTCGACGCGACTCTCCTCGGCGCGTTCCCCGACGCATCCCCGCTCGGCGTGCTCCTCGAGGCCGGGTCTCCTCTCGACGGGTGCTGGTTCGGCGCGCTATTCGGCGTGATGGCGCGCCAAGCCGACCCCTCCGTCTCCGAGAAGAGGGGAGGGATGGAGCGGAAGCAGGAGCGGAAGCGAAAGAATTGACGATATGATGGATTCGTCAATCCATTCTCCACTTCCACCCCTCCCCGGCCGCTTCGTGCGATCGCGGATCGCAGGAGGCATCGTGTTCTCAGACCTCGAGGCGCCGCTCTACGAGATCAAGGCGAACCTCTTCAAGGGCCTCGCGCACCCCGTGCGCATCCGCGTGCTCGAGATCCTCGCCGCCTCGCCCGGCCAATCGTGCCCCGTGAGCGCGCTGCTCGAGGGCACCGGTCTCGAGGCCTCGCATCTCTCGCAGCACCTCGCGACCCTCCGGCGGCACCGCGTCGTCACGAGCTCGCGCGCGGCGAACGCCGTCACCTACTCCCTCGCGCACCCGATGGTCGCGGAGCTCCTCGCCATCGCCCGCACCTTCCTGCTCGACACGCTGGCGGACAGTCGCGAGCAGCTCGCCGCGGCTCGGCAGCTGCCGGCCGTGGGAGCCCGATGACGGGGTCGGGGGTCCGGCGCCCGGCGGCACGGCGGTTCGCCCGGGGGGCGCTCGCGCTGCTGCCGAGGCGCGAGGACTACTCGGGCATCGGGCGCAGTTGGCGGCAGGATCTGCTCGCGGGCGTCACGGTCGGCATCGTCGCGCTGCCGCTCGCGCTCGCCTTCGGCGTGAGCTCGGGCGTGGGCGCCGCCGCGGGTCTCGTCACCGCGATCGTGGCAGGCTTCGTCGCCGCGGTCTTCGGCGGCTCCCACGTGCAGGTCTCGGGGCCGACCGGAGCCATGGTGGTCGTGCTCGCGCCGATCGTCGCGAGCCACGGCGTGCCGGCCGTGGCCGTGCTGTCGCTCATGGCCGGGCTGATCCTCGTCGTGCTCGGCGCCTCGCGCCTCGGCCGGGCGGTCGCCTACATCCCGTGGCCCGTCGTGGAGGGCTTCACCGCGGGCATCGGCATCATCATCTTCCTGCAGCAGGTGCCGCTCGCCGTCTCCGTGCCCGCCGAGCACGGCGGCAGCACGGCGCTCGAGGCGGCGCGCGCGCTCGGCGCGGCGAGCTGGCCGGGCGCGTTCGCGAGCCTCGGCATCGTCGCCCTGGTCGCGGTGCTCATGCTCGCGCTGCCCCGTCTCCACCGCGCGATCCCGGCGAGCCTCATCGCGATCGTGGTGGCCGCGCTCGCCGTCGCGGTGCTCGGCCTCGACGTGCCGCGGCTCGGGGCTCTGCCCGAGTCCCTCCCCGCGCCGCGCCTGCCCTTCCTCGACTTCGCCGCGCTGCCCGAGCTCGTCGGCCCCGCCCTCGCGATCGCCGCCCTCGCCGGCATCGAGTCGCTGCTCTCGGCCCGGGTCGCCTCGGGCCTTCCCGGCCCCGGCGGCCAGACCACGGGCCCGTACCACCCCGACCGGGAGCTCGTCGGACAGGGCCTCGCCTCGATCGCCGCGGGCCTCTTCGGCGGCATGCCCGCGACCGGCGCCATCGCCCGCACCGCGGTCAACGTCCGCTCCGGCGCGCGCTCGCGGCTCGCCGCCATCACCCACGCCCTCGTGCTCGTCGCGGTCGTCTACCTCGCCTCGGGGCTCGTCGCGCAGATCCCGCTCGCGGCCCTCGCGGGTGTGCTGATGGTGACTGCGGCGCGCATGGTGTCGATCCCCGTCGCCCGACGCGTGCTCGGCTCGACCCGTTCCGATGCGATCGCCTACCTGCTCACCGCCGCGATCACGGTGTCCTTCGACCTCATCGTCGCGATCCAGATCGGCATCGTGTGCGCGGCGCTCCTGACGCTGCGCAAGTTCGCCCGCCTCGGCGGGGTGAGGCGCGAGCCGATCGAGGGTCCGGCCCACGACGGCGACGAGCGCATCGCCGTGTTCCGGCTCGACGGCCTCATGTTCTTCGGCGTCGCCGAGCGGGTGCTGAACGAGCTCTCGGGCGTCGACGACGTGGAGGTCGTCGTGCTGCGGCTGTCGGCGCTGCGCTACCTCGACGCGACGGGGGCGCAGGCGCTCGTCGAGGTGATCCGCGAGCTCGAGCAGCGCGGCGTCACCGTGCTCGTCAAGGGCGTGCGCGACGAGCACCTCGCGCTCGTGACCCGGGTCGGCGTGATCTCCGAGCTGCGCCACCACAAGCATCTCTTCGACTCCCTCGACGCCGCGATCGAGCACGCCCGCAGCCACGTGCGGCGCGCCGCCGCCGCGTAGGCGGGAGGGCGCGCCTCCGGCCGGCTGGGCCGCACGGCGAGCCCGGGTCGTCGGGCCTGAGGGCAGGCGACGAGTAGGATCGAAGCACCCGACCGGCCCCGGTCGTTCGAGAGAGGATCCGCATGTCAGCGCTCGTCCCAGGTCTCTTCGCAGGCAAGGTCGCCCTCGTCACGGGCGGCACGTCGGGCATCGGCCTGGCCACGGCGGAGACCCTCGCCGGCCTCGGCGCGCGGGTCGTCGCCGTGGGCCTCGGCGCCGACCGGGCCCCGGTGTCGCCGGGCGTCGAACTGGATCTGCGCGAGCTCGACGTGACCGACGACGAGGCCCTGCGCGACCTCGTCGCGAGCCTCGACCGGCTCGACGTGCTCGTGCCCGCCGCGGGCATCAGCCTGGGCGAGCGCGAGCTCGAGTGGGGCCCCTTCAACACGGTGCTCGGCATCCAGCTCGGCGCGGTCTTCCGCATCGCGGAGCTCTGCCGGCCGCTCCTCGCGGCCTCCGGCGGATCCCTCATCACGATCGCCTCGATGTTCGCCTACTTCGGCGGCGGCAGCCGCGCGGCCTACTCGGCGGCGAAGGGCGGGGTCGTGCAGCTCACGAAGTCGCTCGCCGAGGCGTGGGCGTCCGACGGCATCCGCGTCAACTCCGTCGCGCCCGGGTGGATCGAGACCCCGCTCGCCGAGGGCCTCGACGAGACGGCGAAGGCGCGGATCCTCTCCCGCACTCCGCTCGCCCGATTCGGCCGGGCCGACGAGATCGGCGAGGTCATCGCCTTCCTCGCCTCGGACTCCGCCTCGTACATCACGGGGATCGTGCTGCCGGTGGACGGCGGCTACCTCACGACCGCGATCTGAAGGGAACGATATGAGCAGCGGGGCACCGGAGTTCTTCACGGCGACGCGGGCGGAGGCCGACGCCGGACCGTTCGAGCTCGGCCGCGTGCAGTACCTGCGAGGCTTCGGCGACGGCGGGCGCGACGACCTGGCCGCCGGCTACTGGTACGTCACCACCGAAGAGGCGCCTGAGCCCTTCGCGTTGAACCTCGACTCCGACGAGAGCTTCCACCTGCTCGAGGGCCGGCTGCGCATCGAGTTCGTCGGCGGCGAGACGGTCGAGCTGCGGCCGGGCGACTCGATCTCGTACCACGCGGGCGACGACATGGTGTGGACCGTGCTCGAGGACTCGGTGAAGTTCTTCGTCAACAGCCGAACGAGGTAGGGCCGGACGCGGGCCCGCCGCACGGGCGGGCCCGTCCGGTCACGCCTCGGGCAGCGTCAGCTCTTCGATGCGCACCGCGGGCGGGACCGATGGCCCGTGCACGCGGACGACGAGCAGCGCGCCGTCCCCGAGGCGGTCGAGGTGCTCGGGGATGGGCGTCCTCGCCGTCCAGGCGCCTCCGGGGGCCCGGTCGAGCGGCAGCGAGCGACCGTCGAGCCACGCCTCGACGACGAGGTCGACTCCGGGCTCCGGCGGGCCGGGTTCGATCTCGCATGCGAGAAGAGGGCGGCCCTCGACCCGGGAGACGGAGGCCGTCACCCGGGGCCGCGCGGGCGTTCCCCCGGCGGGCGAGCGCTCGGGAAGCGAGCTGCCGGGCATCGCCTGGGTGAGCGGCGGGCGCGGGCGTCCCTGGCCCTGCTCCTCGAAGAGCCGGGCGATCTCCATCAGCCGACCGTCGGAGTAGGCGGGTCCCGCGATCGTGAGGTTCACCGGCATGCCGATGTCGGCCATCCGCCCCATGGGCACGCTCACGGTGGGGATGCCGAGGTCGCGGATCGCCCGGTTGCCGTTCGAGAAGAGCACGCCGTTGCGCAGCGCCTCCTCCATGTGTGCCTCGTCGGTGAAGAGGTCGGCGCGGGCGACGTCGCCGTTGGCCGGGAACACCACCGCGTCGAGCCCGAGCCGCTCCAGCCAGCCCTCGAAGTCGAGCTCGCGGGCGCGCTCGAGGCCGCGCAGCGACTCCTCGAGCCCAGGGATATCCTCCCACTCGGGCAGGCCGGCCTTCGCGAGCTCGACGAGCCGCACGTAGTCGAACGCCGTGGCGGCGTTGGCGTATACGCGCAGAGGCATGTTCGGGAAGATGAGGTCGCCGTCGGCCTCGGCGAGGCTCGAGAGGCCGGGCATGCCGTTCTGCCGCAGGAAGTCGTCCCAGGAGCGCGCCATCACCACCCCGAGTTCCGTCTCTCCCCAGTCCGGGGCGACGAGCCCGCGTTCGGCGAGGCCGCGGGCCTCGGGGCGATCGAGCTCGTAGTTCGACACGACGGGGAAGTCCACGGGAACCACCTCGGCGCCGAGGCGGGTGAGCGCGAGGGCCGCGCGATCCCAGAGCGCCCGTACGCTGGGCCTGAGCGCGACCGGGTTGGCCTTGTGCGGATCCTCCCCGATGAACATCCGCGGCACCCCGAGCCGCAGCCCGGCGAGGCTCCCGAGCGGCTCGGGGCGCAGGATCGAGTCGCGCACCTCCTCGACCTCCGGCAGGCGCACCGCCCGCTGCGCGCGCCAGAAGTCGCCCTCGGTCTCGGGGTCGGCGACGAGCAGCGGCTCGAGGATCAGCCGCAGGTCGGCGATCGAACGGGTATAGGGCACGACCACGTCGCAGGTGGGGAAGAGCGGCCAGTTGCCGCGGATCGAGATGAGACCGCGGGAGGGCGTGTAGGCCACCAGGGCGTTGTTCGAGGCGGGGGAGCGGCCGGACGAGAGCGTCTCCTCGGCCAGGCCGAAGGCGCCGAAGCCGGCGGCGGTCGCCGTGCCCGCGCCGTTCGACGAGCCCGAGCCGTATGCCGCGGTGAGGTAGGCGGGGTGATACGGGCTGCGGGCGTAGCCGTAGACCCCGGGCTGCACGCCGCCCGCTGCCATGGGCGGCATGTTGGTCTTCCCGATCAGCACCGCGCCCGCGCGGCGCAGCTGCTCGACCGTGGCCGCGTCGGAGTCGGCGATCAGCCGCGCGAAGGCGGGGCTGCCCGAGGCGACCGTGAGCCCCTTCACCTTGAAGCTGTCCTTCACGGTGAAGGGCACGCCGTCGAGCGGCCCGAGCGCGGCGCCGCGTCGGCGGCGCTCGTCCGAGGCCTCGGCCTCCCGGGCGGCGTCGGGGTTGAGGACGGGCACCGCGTTCAGGCAGTGGCCGGTGCGGTCGTAGAAGGCGATGCGATTCAGGTAGGCGCAGACGAGGTCGACGCTCGTCGTCGTCCCCGCCTCGAGGGCGGCCGAGATCTCGCCCGCGCTCAACTCCGTGACGTCGGGCCTGCTCGCCGCGCGCTGCTCCACCACTGTGCCTCCCGGGTTCGCCTCCGAACGGCCCCGTCCGCGGCCGCCTCGAACAGTCAACGGGAGGGCCCGACGGGCGTCAAGCACGCGTCCGCGAAGGGTCGTTCGGCTCCTGAGAACGGGGCGGATCACCGCGCGTCGGGGACCGGGGCGCCTGCCCGCGGATCCGCCCCGTCCTGCGCGTACGCGGCGATCGTGCGCGCGAACACGACGAACCAGGCGAACAGCAGGCCCGCCGAGACGAACTCCACGCCGGTGAGGGCGTAGTAGCCGATCGGGATCCACAGCACGATCGACACCGCGATGCCGGCCACGACCCCGATCGTCAGCACGTGGAAGCTGCGCGGGATGCCCGGCAGCAGCGTGAGCGAGAACGCGGCGAGCAGGCCGAAGACGACGACCATGCCGCTCGCGGCGCCGACGTGCACCGGGGTGTTCACCGCGTCGTGCACGAGGCCGACGACCATCATGCACACGCCGATCGCGACGAGCATCCCCGACACGGCCCGGCGTCGGCGTCGGGGGCTCCAGAAGTCCGTCGCGGTCGCGTCGCCTCCCTGCGTGTCCGGCGCATCGCCATCGGGTGCCGGGCCCAGGCCGCGCAGGGCCAACCCGCGCGCCGCGTCCCTCGCCGCGTAGCCGGCGAACACCGTGATGATGAGCCCGGTGAGGATCAGCGCGCCGTTGAAGGCCGCGGCGCTCGTGCTGCCGGCCTGATTGCCGAGCTGCGAGAAATGGTACTCCCACCACCGCTCGTCGGGAGCCGTGAGCATGCTCGCCATCGTGCCGATGAAGAGCACGAGCGTGGCGAGGGCCGCGAGGTTCGCGGTCACGACGCGCGCGCCGAAGACGCCCGCGATGTAGGCCAGGAAGGCGCCGCAGGCGCCGGCGAGCGCGGCTCCCCCGACGGCGTCGATGGTCATGCCGACGAAGCCGCGCTGGAAGAGGCGCGTCGCCGCTTCGACGCTGAGCGCCGACACCGTCGCGAAGGCGATCGTGAGCACGATCGTGTCGAAGACGCGCCGGGGGAGCGGGAGCCGCCTGCGCCACGCCTGCTCGGCTCGGCGGTTCGCGCCGGTGTAGGCGATCGCGAACACGATGCCGGCGGCGGCCCCGCCGACCCAGGCCGTGATCCTGCCGAAGGAGTCGTCACCGCCGAGCGGCAGGCGCCCCCCGCGCATCAGGAATCCGCTGACGAGCGCGACGACGACGAAGGCGATGAGCGCCCAGCGGATCGCCAGGGACTCGATGCGCGCGTCGCCGCGCGGCTCCCGCGCCGTTCCCGGCGAGGCCGCCGCCTCAGCCGGCGACGTCTTCATCGCGCCAGCCGACCGAGACGTCCACCCAGTCCTCCGCGCCGCCGAGCGACGCGAGGGCGTCGATGGGAAGCTCCACCGCCGAGGTCGCCGTGCCCGCGGCCGGGAACACGGTCTCGAAGCGGCGCAGCGACTCGTCGAGGAAGACGCGGGTGCCCTCGGGGTTCGCGAACGGGCACACCCCGCCGATGGGGTGCCCGGTGAGCACGGGCACGTCCTCGCCCTGCAGCATGCGAGGCTTCGCGCCGAAGCGGCGCTTGAACCTGCCGCTGTTCACCTTCGCGTCGCCCGCGACGACCACGAGCATCGCGCGATCCGCCGTCTCCGGGTCGTAGAAGCCGAGGGTCTTGGCGATCCGCTCGGGCTCGGTTCCCACCTTCTGCGCCGCCAGCTCCACGGTCGCGCTCGACTCCGCGAACTCGAGAATGTCGCCGCTCCAGCCCCGCTCGACCAGATGCTCGCGCACGCGCGCAGTCCCCATGCCCGTCTCCTTCCGTCGCCCGCTCGGGCGCATTCCACCCTAGCGCCGCGCGCGGGGGAGCGCTCGCGCCGCACGGGACGCGCCCGGCGCCGCGGCGTATCATGGAGCCAGTTCGCGAGGAGGTGCAGCGTGCGGGGAGAAGACCGGGAGGGCGGCCTCGTGGACGTGCGCACCGACTCCTTCGAGCACTGGCAGCGGATCGTCTCGGCCTCGTTCGTGCCGCTCGAGGTCGAGAGCCCCGATCCGCCGTCCTTCGCGGCGCACCTCAGCGGGCGCGTGCTCGACGGCGTGTTCTTCTCGTCCATCGGGGTGAGCGAGCATCAGGTGACCCGCACGCCCGAGCTCATCGCCTCCTCGGCCGAGATGTTCTACAAGCTCACCCTGCAGCTCGACGGCACGGCGATGCTCGTGCAGGACGGCAAGGAAGCGATCCTGCAGCCCGGCGACATCGGGCTCTACGACACGAGCCGGCCCTACACGCTCGCCTTCGACCGGCCCATGCGCGCCATCGTGGTGATGTTCCCGCACGGCCTCATCGACCTCGACACCTCCGAGATCGGCGCCCTCACCGCGCTGCGCCTCGCGGGCGACGAGGGGCTCGGCCGGCTCGTGAGTCCGTTCCTGAGCGAGATGATGCGCACCGTCGGCAAGGTCGACGGCTCGACCGAGCTGCGGCTCGTGCACAACACGATCGACATGATCTCCACGCTGCTCTCGAGCGAGGCGATCCGGCTCTCGGGGGGATCTCCCACCCGGGGCGGCGAGCTGCTGCACTCGATCCACGACTACATCGCCCGCAATCTGCACGACCCGGGGCTCAGCGTGCAGTCGATCGCCGCCGCGCACTACATCTCGCCGCGCTACCTGCAGCAGATCTTCCAGAAGCAGGGCACGTCGATCTCGCAGTGGATCCGCGAGCGCCGCATGGGCTACGTGAGACGCGACCTCGGGGATCCCCGGCTCGCGCACCGCTCCATCGGGCAGATCGCGTCGGCCTGGGGGTTCACCAACCAGGCGCACTTCTGCAAGGCGTTCAAGGCCGACTCCGGCGAGACCGCGAGCGGCTTCCGCGCACGCGCGCGGGACGCGCTGCGCGCCTCGGCGTGAACGGCGCGGTCCTCGGGCCGGCGCCCGCGGACCGCGCCGAGGCGC
>CALMSE010000051.1 GCA_937872275.1 uncultured Leucobacter sp.
TCACCCCGAGCATCGCGGCGGCCTCGGCGACGGTGCAGGTGTCCTGCTCGGCGTGCCGCTCCCAGAGCCGTCCCCGCGTGCTCGCGACCGGGGCCGAGGGGGAGGCGAGCGCCGCCTCGTCGACTCCCGCGCGCGCGAGCGCGGCGAGTTCGGCCTCGGTCAGGCCCCGGGTACCGGTGACCTGGTGCGCGACGATCCCGGCGAGCATCTCCTCGGCGAGGTCGAGCCGGTCGCCCTCGATCTGGGTGACGAGCGCGAGCACCCGCTCGCGCGCCGTCCGATCCGCAGCGGAGCGCCGGCCCCTCGGGGACACCCGGGGGGCGGAGGGGAGGTGAGCGAGCGACATCTCGAGTCCTTTCGTTCGCTTGTGTCAATAATACTCGAAAGCATTGGAATCGGAAGTGCGCCGAGCGCGAAATCGTTCGCACATATGTTCGATTCGGCCCTCGGAGCCGGATAGACTGGCTCGGTGACTTCGACCGCCCGCACCACCCCCAGCAGCAGCTCGACGCAAGCGCACATCAGCGTCAGAGGGGCGCGGGTGCACAATCTGCGCGATGTCGACCTGGCGATTCCCCGCGACAGCATGGTGGTCTTCACCGGCCTGTCGGGCAGCGGGAAATCGAGCCTCGCCTTCGACACGATCTTCGCCGAGGGGCAGCGCCGCTACGTCGAGAGCCTCTCCGCCTACGCCCGCCAGTTCCTCGGCCAGGTCGACCGTCCCGACGTCGACTTCATCGAGGGGCTGAGCCCCGCGGTGTCCATCGACCAGAAATCGACGAACCGCAACCCGCGCTCGACCGTGGGCACGATCACCGAGATCTACGACTACATGCGTCTGCTCTGGGCCCGCATCGGAGTGCCGCACTGCGCCGTCTGCGGCGAGCCGATCCGCTCCCAGACGGTGCAGCAGATCGCCGACACGCTCATGGAGCTGCCCGAGCGCACCCGCTTCCAGGTGCTCGCGCCGGTCATCAGCAAGAAGAAGGGCGAGTTCGTCGATCTGTTCCAAGACCTCGCGGCGAGCGGCTACTCGCGCGCGCTCGTCGACGGCGAGCTGATCCAGCTCTCCGAGCCGCCGACGCTCAAGAAGCAGGTGAAGCACGACATCTCGGTCGTGGTGGATCGCCTCGTCGCCGGCCCCGACGTGCTCGGGCGGCTCACCGACTCGCTCGAGACCGCCCTGAAGCTCGCGGGCGGTCTCGTCACGATCGACTACGTCGACCGGGAGGCCGGCGACGGGGATCGCTCGCAGACCTTCAGCGAGAACCTCAGCTGCCCGAACCGCCATCCCGTCTCCCTGACCGAGATCGAGCCGCGCACCTTCTCCTTCAACGCGCCCTTCGGCGCCTGCCCCGCCTGCACCGGTCTGGGAACCAGCATGTCGGTGGACGAGGACCTCGTGCTCGGCGACCCCGAGCTCAGCATCGCCGAGGGCGTCATCGTGCCGTGGACGAGCCAGGGCAAGAGCCTCTACAACTACTACGAGAAGCTGCTGCGCGGCCTCGCGAAGGATCTCGGCTTCGCGCTCACGACTCCCTGGGGCGAGCTGCCCGAGGAGGTGCGCGAGGCGGTGCTCTACGGCAACGACTTCACCGTGAACGTGCGCTGGAAGAACCGCTTCGGGCGCGAGGTGAAGTACACGAGCGGCTTCGAGGGCGTCATCCCCTTCATCGAGCGCCAGTACGCCGAGGCCGAGAGCGACAACCGGCGCGAGCGCTGGGCCGAGTTCCTGCGCGAGGTGCCCTGCCACGCCTGCCAGGGGCAGCGGCTGAAGCCGGAGGTGCTCGCGGTCACGGTGAACGGCGACTCGATCTCCGGCGTCACCGAGCTCAGCCTCACCGACGCGCAGCGCTTCTTCACCGAGGTCACCCTCACCGAGCGCGAGGCGAAGATCGCGGCGCAGGTGCTGCGCGAGATCCGCCTCCGCTTCGACTTCCTCATCGAGGTCGGCCTCGGCTACCTCACGCTGGCGCGCTCCGCCGGCACGCTGTCGGGCGGCGAGGCGCAGCGGATCCGCCTGGCCACGCAGATCGGCTCCGGCCTCACGGGCGTGCTCTACGTGCTCGACGAGCCGTCGATCGGCCTGCACCAGCGCGACAACCGCAGGCTCATCGAGACCCTCATCAAGCTGCGGGATCTGGGCAACACGCTCATCGTGGTGGAACACGACGAGGAGACGATCGAGTCGGCCGACTGGATCGTCGACATCGGCCCCGGCGCCGGAGTCGAGGGCGGCACCGTGGTGCACTCGGGAGACTACGCCTCGCTCATCGACAACGACCGCTCGATCACCGCGGACTTCCTCGCGGGCCGCCGCAGCATCGAGACGCCCGCGAAGCGCCGCAAGCGCCAGAAGGGCCGGGAGCTCAAGGTCGTCGGCGCGCGCTCGAACAACCTGAAGGACGTCGACGCGACCTTCCCGCTCGGGGTCATGACCGCGGTCACCGGCGTGAGCGGGTCGGGCAAGTCGACGCTCGTCAACGACATCCTCTACCGGGTGCTCGCGAACCAGCTCAACGGCGCCCGGCTCGTCCCGGGCAAGCACACCCGGGTCACGGGCCTCGATCACCTCGACAAGGTCGTGCACGTGGATCAGGCGCCGATCGGGCGCACCCCGCGCTCGAACCCCGCCACCTACACCGGCGTCTTCGACAAGATCCGCACCCTCTTCGCCGACACCCCCGAGGCGAAGGTGCGCGGCTACCTGCCCGGCCGCTTCAGCTTCAACGTGAAGGGCGGCCGCTGCGAGGCCTGCGCCGGCGACGGCACGCTGAAGATCGAGATGAACTTCCTGCCCGACGTCTACGTCGCCTGCGAGGTGTGCGGCGGCAAGCGCTACAACCGCGAGACGCTGCAGGTGCGCTACAAGGGCAGGAACATCAGCGAGGTGCTCGAGATGCCGATCTCCGAGGCGGCCGAGTTCTTCGAGCCGATCTCGAGCATCCACCGCTACCTGCAGACGCTCGTCGACGTGGGCCTCGGGTACGTGCGGCTGGGCCAGAGCGCCACGACCCTGTCGGGCGGCGAGGCGCAGCGGGTGAAGCTCGCCACCGAGCTGCAGAAGCGCTCGAACGGGCGCAGCATCTACGTGCTCGACGAGCCCACGACCGGGCTGCACTTCGAAGACGTGCGGAAGCTGCTGCTCGTGCTGAACGGCCTGGTCGACAAGGGCAACACCGTCATCACGATCGAGCACAACCTCGACGTGATCCGCAGCTGCGACTGGGTGATCGACCTCGGGCCCGAGGGCGGGTCGGGCGGGGGCACGATCATCACGGAGGGCACGCCCGAGCAGGTGGCGAAGCACCCCGAGAGCCACACCGGTCGCTTCCTCTCCGAGGTGCTGCACGGGCGCCAGGCGAAGAACGGCGGCGCTGCGCGCGGGAAGGCGCCCGCGCGGGCGAAGGCGAAGGCGAAGGTCGCGTCTTGACCGAGGCGGTGGATCGCCGCTCCGAGTTCCGCCCGGCGCCGGGCGAGATCCCGACGAGCCCCGGCGTCTACCGCTTCAGCGACCGTCACGGCCGGGTGCTCTACATCGGCAAGGCGAAGAACCTGCGCGCGCGCCTCGCGAACTACTTCCAGCCGCTCGGCTCCATCCAGCCGCGCACGCGTCGCATGCTCGCCCTCGCGGCCCGGGTCGATTGGACGGTCGTCGCCACCGACACCGAGTCCCTCGTGCTCGAGCACACGTGGATCACCGAGTTCCAGCCGCCCTTCAACGTGCAGTTCAAGGACGACAAGACCTACCCCTATCTGGCGGTCACGCTGCGCGAGGAGGCGCCGCGCCTCATCATCACCCGCAACGACCGCATTCGCGGCGCGCGCTACTTCGGCCCCTTCCCCAAGGTGTGGGCGCTGAAGGAGATGACCGCGCTGCTGCAGCAGGCCTTCCCGATCCGCACCTGCAACGACGCGGACTACCGACGCGCGATGCAGAGCGGCCGGCCCTGCCTCGCCGGCCAGATCGGGCGCTGCCACGGCCCCTGCTCCGGGCTCATCGGGATCGAGGAGCACCGCGAGCGCGTGAACCGGCTCGTCTCGTTCCTGAGCGGCAGCGACGACCGCCAGCTCAAGGAGCTGCAGCGCGCCATGCGCGAGGCGGCCCGCGAGCAGCGCTACGAGGAGGCCGCGAGACTGCGCGACCAGGCGACCGCGATCGAGCACGTGATGGAGCGCAACTCCGTGGCGCTCGCCCTCGACGTCGACGCCGACGTGTTCGGGCTCAGGGTCGACGAGCTCGCGGCGGCGGCGCACCAGTTCATCGTGCGGGGCGGGCGCATCCGCGGGGAGCGCAGCTGGGTGGTGAACGTCGAGCTCGACGACTCACCGAGCCTGCTGCTCGAGCAGGTGATCCAGAGCGCCTACGAGGGGGATCGCGAGCCGCCCCCCGAGATCCTGGTGCCGCTGCTCCCGGAGGGCGCGGAGGCGCTCGAGGAGGCGCTGCGGGCTCGCCGTCCCCGGCAGGGGCGCGTGCGGCTCCGGGTGCCCGAGCGCGGAGACAAGGCGCAGCTGATGGATCGCGCCGTGCTCAACGCCGGGGAGCAGCTGCTGCGCCACAAGCTCAAGCGGGCGGCCGACATCACCGCGCGCACCGACGCCCTCGCCGAGCTGCAGCGGGCGCTCGGCACCGCCGAGCCGCCGCTGCGCATCGAGTGCATCGACGTGTCGCATCTGCAGGGGAGCGGCGTGGTGGCCTCGCTCGTGGTCTTCGAGGACGGGCTGCCCGCGAAGGGCGCCTACCGCAAGTACCGGATCGAGCAGACCCGCGACGACACCGACAGCATCCACCAGGTGGTCTCCCGCCGGGCGGCGCAGCTGAACCAGGCGGCGGAGTCGGGGGAGCCCCCGAGCGGCCGCTACCGCGACCGGCCCCAGCTGCTCATCGTCGACGGGGGCCAGCCCCAGGTGGCCGCGGCTCGGCGCGCGCTCGACGAGGCCGGCATCGACGACGTCGCGCTCGTGGGCGTCGCCAAGCGACTCGAGGAGCTGTGGCTGCCGGACGACCCGTTCCCGGTGATCCTGCCCCGCACGAGCGAGGCGCTCTTCCTCGTGCAGCGCATCAGGGACGAGGCGCACCGCTTCGCCATCACCTTCCAGCGGCAGCGCCGCAGCACCGCGATCGCGAGCCGTCTCGGCGAGATCCCCGGGCTCGGCCCGAAGCGGGTGAAGGCCCTGCTGCGCCACTTCGGCTCGGCGGCCCGGCTGAAGGCGGCGAGCGAGGCCGAGATCGCGTCGGCCCCGGGGGTCGGGCCCCAGCTGGCCGTGCTGATCCGCGAGCACCTGGGTCGCGCGGCCGATAGACTGGAGCCTTCAGACGACTGGATCGAGCAGGTGGAGGACGCGCAGTGAGCGAGGGCGTGCAGGGCCAGGAGATCCTGATCGTCACCGGAATGTCCGGAGCCGGGCGCAGCACGGTCGCGAACGCGCTCGAGGATCTGGGCTGGTACGTGGTCGACAACCTGCCGCTGCCGATGCTGAAGACGCTCGCCGACATGGCAGATCGCTCGGGCGGGGCCCTGCCGCGCATCGTCGCGGTGATCGACGTGCGCGGACGCGACCTCTTCGACGACATCCAGCAGACCGTGCTCGAGCTGCGGCAGACCGCCACCGTGCGCGTCGTATTCCTCGACGCGACCGACGACGTGCTGGTGCGCCGCTACGAATCGGTGCGCCGCCCGCACCCGCTGCAGGCGCAGGGGAGCCTGCTCGACGGCATCCGCCTCGAGCGCGAGCGCCTGCACGAGCTGCGCGCCTCGAGCGACGTCGTGATCGACACGTCGAGGTACAACGTGCACGAGCTCTCGACGGCGACGCGCGAGCTCTTCAGCGACGAGGACACCCCGGGCCTGCAGCTGCAGGTGCAGAGCTTCGGCTTCAAGTACGGATCCCCGACCGACGTCGACCTCATGGTCGACATGCGCTTCCTGCCCAATCCGTTCTGGGAGACCGAGCTGCGCGCGCTCACGGGCGTCGATCCCGAGGTGAAGGACTTCGTGCTGAGCAGGGAGGGCGCCCTCGAGTTCCTCGACAACTACGTCGCCTCGCTGCAGCCGGTGCTCTCGGGCTACCAGCGCGAGAACAAGCGCCATGTCTCGCTCGCGGTCGGCTGCACGGGCGGCAAGCACCGGTCGGTGGCGATGGCGCGGGAGCTGGCGGACCGGCTCGCGGTGCTGCCCGGCGTCGCGGTGAGCCTGCGCCACCGCGACCTGGGCCGCGAGTAGGCGCGGGCTGCCGCAGCCCGCATCGACCGGCCCCGCTTCGACGGGGCCCTCAGTTTCAGAAGTAGTGAGAGGATCCCCGTGACATCCACCCCAGACGTCAAGAACGAACTGGTGAAGGTGCAGGTGCAGCAACCGGGCGAGCGGATCGCCGAGCTCGCCACCGTGCTGCGCCTCGCGGGCGGACTGCACACGATCTCGGGGCGCATCGCGCTGGAAGCCGAGCTCCACACTCCGGCGATCGTGCAGCGGGTGCGCAAGAGCCTCGCCGAGATCTACGGCGTGCGCTCGGAGGCCAAGCAGACGCCCGCGGCCTCGGCACGGCCGGGCACGCCCCAGTTCATCGTCCGGGTGATCGACGGCGAGACGCTCGCCCGCCAGCTGGGCCTGCTCGATCCGAAGCGCCGGCCGATCCGGGGGCTGCCCAACCGCCTCACGACGGGTTCGCCCGCCGAGCTCGCGGCGATCTGGCGCGGCGCGTTCCTCGCGCGCGGGTCGATCACCCCGCCCGGCCGTTCGGCGAGCCTGGAGGTCGTGTGCCCGACGGGGGAGGCGGCCATGGCGCTCGTCGGCGCCGCCGGGCGCCTCGGCATCGCAGCGAAGAGCCGCGAGATCCGGGGGCAGCACAAGGTGCTGATCCGCGACGGCGAGGCCATCGGCGCCATGCTCGGCGCGATCGGGGCGAGCTCCGCCCAGGCCACCTGGGAGGATCTGCGCAAGGCGCGCGAGACCCGCAACACGGCGAATCGGCTCGTCAACTTCGACGACGCGAACCTGCGCCGCTCGGCCCAGGCCTCCGTCGCCGCATGCGCGCGCGTCGAACGCGCGCTCGAGATCCTGGGCCCGGACATCCCCGAGCATCTGCAGTACGCCGGCGCCCTCCGCCTGGCGCATCGGGAGGCGAGCCTCGACGAACTGGGCAACCGCGCCGATCCGCCCCTGACGAAGGACGCGATCGCCGGTCGCATCAGGCGCCTGCTCGCGATGGCGGACAAGGAGGCCGAGACGCGCGGCATCCCCGGGACCGAGGCGAGCCTCCCCGAGGGCCTCGACGCGCTCTGAACGCTCCGTGTTCGCTCAGCGCGAGCGCCGGCCCCCAGACTCCGCCGGAGGTGCGGAATAGACTGGGGGAGCGACATCAACGACCGCATTCATCTCGATGTAAGGAGCGTCCCATGGCCGCCTACACCCTCCCCGATCTTCCCTACGACTACGCCGCGCTCGAGCCGCACATCAGCGGCAAGATCATGCAGCTGCACCACGACAAGCACCACCAGGCCTATGTGACGGGGGCGAACACCGCGCTCGAGCAGCTCGCCGAGGCGCGCGACGCCGGCAACCTGGCCAACGTGAACAAGCTCGAGAAGGATCTGGCGTTCAACGTCGGCGGGCACGTCAACCACACCATCTTCTGGAACAACCTCTCGCCCGAGGGCGGCGAGCGCCCCGAGGGCGAGCTCGCGGCCGCGATCGACGAGTACTTCGGCGACTTCGAGAAGTTCCAGGCCCACTTCACCGCGACCGCGATGGGCGTGCAGGGCTCGGGCTGGGCCGTGCTCGCCTGGGACGCGCTCGGGCAGCGCGCCAACGTCGTGCAGCTCTTCGACCAGCAGGGCAACCTGCCCGCGGGCACCGTGCCGCTGCTCATGCTCGACGTCTGGGAGCACGCGTACTACCTCGACTACCTGAACGTGCGCGCCGACTACGTGAAGGCGTTCTGGAACATCGCGAACTGGGCCGACGTCGCGAAGCGCTTCGACGCGGCGCGCGCGCAGACCCCCGGTCTCATCTGACCCGATGCAGTGACGGTCGGCCCGCCCTCCGATGCCCTCGGAGCACGGGCCGACCCTTTGCCGCATCCCGCCGCTACGAAGGAACCCGCCTATGCGCACGCTCGACACCCTCGGCGATCTGCGGTCGAAGACCGTGGTGCTCCGCTGCGACCTCAACGTCCCGTTGACGGACGGGCGGATCACCGACGACGGACGCATCCGCGCCTCGCTGACCACGATCCGAGAACTGCGCGAGGCGGGTGCGCGTCTGGTGCTGCTCAGCCACCTCGGCCGGCCGGCGGGCGCACCCGAGGAGCGCTACTCGTTGCGCCCGGTCGCCGCGCGCATGGCGGAGCTGCTGGAGGCTCCGGTCGCCTTCTGCGACCGGACCGTCGGAGCCGAGGCCGAGACGGCCCGATCCGCCCTCGGCGACGGCGAGGTGCTGCTGCTCGAGAACCTGCGCTTCAACCCGGGGGAGACGAGCAAGGACGCGGGGGAGCGGCGGGCCTTCGCGGCCGAGCTCGCGAAGGGCGCCGACGCCTTCGTGAGCGACGGCTTCGGCGTCGTGCACCGCCGGCAGGCGAGCGTCACCGAGCTCGCGGAGGCGCTGCCGAGCGCGGCCGGGCGGCTCGTCGAAGCCGAGCTCGGCGTGCTGCGCCGGCTCACGGACCACCCCGAGCGCCCGTACACCGTGGTGCTCGGCGGATCGAAGGTCAGCGACAAGCTCGGGGTCATCTCGCACCTCATCGAGCGCGTGGACACGCTGCTCATCGGCGGCGGGATGCTCTTCACCTTCCTCGCGGCCCAGGGTCACGCCGTCGGCGGGAGCCTGCTCGAGGCGGAGCAGCTCGACACCGTGCGCGGCTACCTCGAGACCGCCGAGCGACGCGGCGTGCGCATCGTGCTGCCGAGCGACGTGGTGGTGGCCGAGGCCTTCGCCGCCGACGCCGCCCACGAGGTCGTGGCGGCCGACGCCATCGAATCGAGCGCCTTCGGGGCCGCCGGCCTCGGCCTCGACATCGGCCCGGCCTCCGCCGCGGCCTTCGCCGCGATCATCGCGGAATCCGCCACCGTCTTCTGGAACGGGCCGATGGGCGTCTTCGAGATGCCGGCCTTCGCCGCCGGCACCCGGGCGGTGGCCCGGGCGCTGACCGAGACCCCGGCCTTCACCGTCGTCGGCGGCGGCGACTCCGCCGCGGCCGTGCGCGCCCTCGGCTTCGAAGACGCCCAGTTCGGGCACATCTCCACGGGCGGCGGAGCCAGTCTCGAGTTCTTGGAGGGCAAGACGCTGCCCGGTCTGGAGGTGCTCTCATGAGCGAGGAGACGGCGGGCCGGGAGGCCCAGGAGAACGCGGAGACCCCGCTCGTGCTGCCCGGGCCTCCCATGGCCGGACCGTCCGAGGGAGCGGACGACCAGGTGGTGGGCGACACCCGGCCCACCCCGGTGCTCGAGCCCGTGACGGAGCCTGCGAACGCGGATCCGACGGATGCGGAGACGACGACGGCCGGGGAGCCCGAACAGGCGACGGAGGCGCCCGAGCAGGCGGAGCCTGCGGAAACGGAGACCGAGCAGGCGGAGCCCGCCGAAACGGAGGCCGAGCCGAGCCCCGAGGTCGCGGCAGCGGTCGCGGAGATCGCCATCCCGGTGGTCGCCCGCACTCCGCTGATCGCGGGCAACTGGAAGATGAACCTCGATCACCTGCAGGCGATCGCGCACGTGCAGAAGGTGTCGTGGTCGTTGAAGGACGTGAAGCACGACTTCGCCGACGTCGAGGTCGCGGTCTTCCCTCCCTTCACCGATCTGCGCTCGGTGCAGACACTGCTGAGCGCCGACAAGCTGGCGCTGCGGCTCGGCGCGCAGGACGTGTCGCCCAGCGAGGTCGGAGCGTTCACCGGCGATGTCGCGGCCGCGTTCCTCTCGAAGCTCGACGTGCGCTACGTGATCGTGGGGCACTCCGAGCGGCGTCAGGGCCACGGCGAGAGCGACGAGACCGTCGCGGCCAAGGCGAAGGCCGCCTCCGCCGCGGGGATGGTGCCGGTGATCTGCGTCGGCGAGACCGCCGAGGATCGCGAGGACCGGGGCGCCGCGGCCGTGCCGCTCGCCCAGCTCGAGGCCGCGCTGGCCGCGCTCCCGTCCGGGGCCGAGTACGTCGTCGCCTACGAGCCCGTCTGGGCGATCGGCAGCGGCGATCCCGCCAGTCCCGAGCAGGCCCAGGAGGTCGGCCGAGCGCTGCGCAGGAGGATCGCCGAGCTGAGAGGCCCCGCCGAGGCCGCCGCGGTCCGGTTGCTCTACGGCGGTTCGGTCGCGAGCCAGAACATCGCCGGCTTCATGCGGCAACCCGACATCGACGGCGCGCTCGTGGGCGGGGCGAGCCTCGACGCGGCGGAGTTCACGCGCATCGTGCAGTTCCGCAAGCACGTCACCGCCTGAACCCGTCTCGTCTATACTGGTCTTCGGCCTCTCCGCGCCTTCCCACCGAAAGGTCCCTCTTCGTGCTTATTCTCAAGATCGCCCTGATCGTGCTGCTGGTGATCACGAGCCTGCTGCTCACGCTCTTCATCCTGCTGCACAAGGGGCGCGGCGGCGGCCTCTCCGACATGTTCGGCGGAGGCGTCACCTCGAGCCTCGGCTCCTCGGGCGTCGCGGAGCGCAATCTGAACCGCATCACCGTCGCGGTATCGCTCATCTGGTTCGCATCGATCGTGGGACTCGGGCTCATCGCCCGCTTCTCGGTGGTCTGAAGCTCAAACGAAAGGACGACCGTGTCTGGCAGTAACGCCATTCGCGGCGCCCGCGTCGGATCCGGCCCCATGGGGGAGAAGGATCACGGTGCGCGCGCCGAACGTATCAGCATCTCGTACTGGGACGCGCTCGGAAACGAGACCGTCCGCTACTTCGCCGCGGATGTGGCGGAGGAGGAGATCCCGGAGCAGATCGATTCGCCCCACACCGGGCTTCCGGCGGGGCGCGATCGCAGCAACCCGCCCCAGCTCACCAAGAACGAGCCCTACAAGACGCACCTCGCGTACGTGAAGGAGCGCCGTACGCCCGAGGAGGCCGAGGAGCTGCTCGAGCAGGCGCTGCAGAAGCTGCGCGAACGCCGCGGTTCGGTCGCCGCGAGCTGATCCAGAGCCTCCGAGCCGGTGCGGTTCGGAGGCTCTCGTCGCGGGAGCCTCTACAGGCTCTCGATGAGGGCGCGCAGGAGCGCGTCCGGTCGCGGGCTGCGCAGCGCCAGCACCGGCCGGCCGCGACTCTGCAGCACCTCGCGGTCCCCGCGCGCCTGAGCGGCGATCAGCGCCCCGAAGCCCATCTCACCGCCCGGGATCGGCTCGTCGACCTCCGGAACGTCGAGCAGCTGGAGGAAGGCGCCGACCCGCGGTCCGCCCTTGTGCAGCTGTCCGGTCGAATGGAGGAAGCGCGGCCCCCAGCCGACGGAGACCGGCGCCCCCAGCGCGACCGCGAGCCGATCGCGCAACTCGGCGACGGACCCGCGGAGGGCGTCGGCGTCGAGATAGGCCTGCACGGCGAGATAGCCGCCGTCGGGGATCGCCGCGCAGAGCTCGCGCAGCGCTTCGCCCACACCCGCAGCAGGCGCGTCCCCCGGGCCCGCCAGCACCTGGGTTCCCCCGGCCTCCGCGAGCACGGCCAGGGGCCGGTCCTCCGACGCTCCCGGCGCCATCGCGGCACGAGCGGCGACCTTCGCCGCCTCCACATCGGGCTGGTCGAAGGGGTCGACCCCGATCAGACGGCAGAGCACCGCCGTCGCGGCCTCCCAGAGCAGGAACTGCGCCCCGAGCGATCCCACGGCCGCGACGGAGGTCTGCGCGGGAAGAAGATTCGCGGCCTCCGGCGAGAGCGCGACGAGCGTCGCCGCCGAGGG
Source organism: uncultured Leucobacter sp. (assembly GCA_937872275.1). Lineage (GTDB taxonomy): Bacteria > Actinomycetota > Actinomycetes > Actinomycetales > Microbacteriaceae > Leucobacter. The sequence goes on from CALMSE010000051.1 coordinate 11,874, forward strand.
CATCGCACCGTGCAGCTCCGGCGCCTCGCCGGAGAGGGCGAGCGGCAGCAGGCCCTCTCCGTCCTTCCCCGTCGATTCCGCGAGCAGCTGCTCGATCCAGTCGCCGAGCCCCGCCGGGCGCACCTCGGCCTCCATCAGTGCGCAGGCGTAGCGGGCGGGGAGGCCGGCGGCCAGCGCCGCGGCCAGGCGCAGCGCGGGGTTGGCGGGATCGTCCGCGGAGAGAACCGGTGCGGCGGCCCGCGCCTCGTCGAGCAGCGCGCGCACACCGGCTCCCGCGAGGGCCGAGGGCACGAGACCGAAGGCGGTCAGCGCCGAGAATCGGCCCCCGACGTTCGGGTCGGCGAGGAACACCCGGTACCCGGCCCGGCGAGCGTCGGACTCGAGCGGTGAGCCCGGGTCGGTGACGATCACGATGCGCGAGGCGGCGTCGATGCCCGCCTCCCGGAAGCGCCGCTCGAAGGCGGCGAGGTGGCTGCGCGTCTCGACGGTGGTGCCGGACTTCGAGCTCACGACGACCGCGGTGCGGGAGAGATCGCCGCCCAGCGCCCGTCGCACGGTCGCAGGATGCGTCGAGTCGAGCACGGTCAGTGCGGCCCAGTCGCGCCGGGCGATGATCTCGGGCGCGAGGCTCGATCCGCCCATGCCGCAGAGCACCACCCGGTCGATGCCGCGGCTGCGGAGCGAAGCCCGGAGACGGTCCAGCTCGTCCAGCAGCCCCTCGGCGCGGTCGAAGGCGTCGATCCAGCCGAGGCGGATCGAGGCCTCCGCCTCGGCGGCCGGACCCCAGAGCGTCGCGTCTCCCGCGAAGAGGCGCCCGGCCACTCCGTCCGAGACCAGGCGGGCGATGTCCCCACCGGCCGCGGAGGGATCCCCGATCAGCTGCACCTCCACCGCGGCACCCGTCACCCCGAGCGCTCCAATGCGTTCCCCACCGACGCGAGCAGTTCGGCCCATGAGGCCTCGAACTTCTGCAGCGCCTCGGCCTCGAGCTGCTCCACCACGGCGGCATAGTCGATGCCGAGGCCGTCGAGGGCGTTCAGCACCTGATCCGACTCGCGGTACTCGCCGGCGACGGTGTCGCCCGCCACCTCGCCGTGGTCGGCGAAGGCCGAGAGCGTCGCCATCGGCAGCGTGTTCACGGTGCCGTCGGCGACGAGACCCGTGACGTACAGGGTGTCGGGCAGCGCCGGGTCCTTGGTGCCGGTCGACGCCCAGAGCGGCCTCTGCCGGTTCGCCCCGGCCGCCGCGAGCAGCAGCGCGCGTTCGCTCCGGAACCCCTGGTCCGCCGCCTCGTGGGCGAGGCGCGCGTTCGCGAGACCGGCCCGGCTGCGGAGCGCCGCCGCCTCATCGCCGCCGATCTCGGCGAGCCGGGGGTCGATGAGCGCGTCGAAGCGGGAGACGAAGACCGAGGCGACCGAGTGGATCGCCGACAGGTCGAGCCCCGCCGCCCGGGCGCGCTCCAGCCCGGTGAGGTAGGCGTTGATCACCTGGCGGTACCGGGTGAGGCCGAAGACGAGGGTGACGTTCACGCTGATGCCCGCGGCGATCGTCTCGGCGATGGCCTCGAGGCCCGCGTCGGTCGCGGGGATCTTGATCATCGCGTTCGGGCGATCGACGCGCTTCCAGAGATCGCGCGCCTGCGCGACCGTGCCCGCGACATCGTGGGCGAGCGCGGGGGAGACCTCGATCGAGACCCTGCCGTCCCGACCGCCGGAGACCGCGAAGGCCTCGGCGAGGGCGTCGCAGGCGTCTGCGACGTCGGCGCAGATCAGCTCGAAGGCCGCCGCCTCGGGCGGGAGCCCGCGTTCGGCGCACGACGCGATCGCCGCCTCGTAGCCACGGCCTCCGCCGATGGCCGCCGAGAAGATCGTCGGGTTGGTGGTGACCCCGACCACGCCGGACTCGGCGATCAGCTCGGCGAGGCGCCCGCTGTCGATCAGCTCGCGCGAGAGGTCGTCGAGCCAGATGCTCACCCCTGCGTCTCGGAGGGCGGCGGTGCGCGGATTGCTCACGGGGTTCCTTTCGCTGACGGGGCGTGCTCAGGCCGCGAGCGACTCTCGAGCGGCGGCGATGACGGCGTCGGCGGTGATGCCGAACTCGCGGAACAGCGTCTCGTAGTCGGCGGAGGCCCCGAAGTGCTCGATGCTCACCGAGCGGCCCCGATCGCCGACGTACTCGCGCCAGCCGAGGGCGAGACCCGCCTCCACGCTCACCCGCGCGGTGACCGCCGTCGGCAGCACCGACTCGCGGTACTCCGGCGTCTGCTCCGCGAACCACTCGAGGCAGGGGGCCGAGACGACCCGGGCGCCGATGCCCTCGGCCGCGAGGCGCTCGCGCGCCTCCACCGCGAGCTGCACCTCGCTGCCGGTGGCGATGAGGATCACGTCCACCGCGTCGGTCGGAGACTCTGCGAGCACGTAGGCACCTCGCCGCACGCCCTCGGCGCTCGCGAACTCGTCGGCGCCGCCGGCCGCCTGGGCCGCACCCGCGCCGCGCGGGAAGACCGGCACGTTCTGGCGGGTGAGCGCCAGACCGACGGGGCCCCCGTGGCGGCTGAGAGTCTCGTGCCATGCGACGGAGACCTCGTTCGCGTCGGCCGGGCGCACGATCGCGAGATTCGGGATCGCGCGCAGCGAGGCCAGGTGCTCGATGGGCTGATGCGTCGGGCCGTCCTCGCCCAGCGCGATGGAGTCGTGGGTCCACACGAAGATGCTCGGCACGTCCATGAGCGCGGCGAGGCGCACGGCCGGCCGCATGTAGTCGGCGAACTGCAGGAAGGTACCGCCGTAGGATCGTGTCTTCCCGTGCAGCTGGATGCCGTTCAGGATCGCCGCCATCGCGTGCTCGCGGATGCCGAAGTGCAGCACGCGCCCGTAGG
>CALMSE010000052.1 GCA_937872275.1 uncultured Leucobacter sp.
CGCCCGAGTCGCTGCTGTCGACCTACTCCGAGGAGCGCAAGGTCGTCGCGCAGAATCTCATCGACTTCGACAAGGAGTGGTCGACGATGCTCGCGCGCCCGGCCGACTCGTGGGAGGATCCCGAGGAACTGCAGCGCTACTACGTCTCGACCTTCGAATTCCCCGCCGGCTTCATGACGGAGTACACGGCTTCGATGATCACGACCGGCACCGAGCACCAGGCGCTGGCGGCGGGCTTCCCCGTCGGCAAGCGATTCAAGTCGGCCGAGGTGATCCGCCGCGCCGACAATCGCTGGCGCCACCTGGGCCACCTGCACGAGGCCGACGGCCGCTGGCGCGTCTACGTCTTCGCCGATGCCGCGGCACCCGCGCTCTCGGGCACCCCGACCGCCGAATTCGCCGAGTGGTGGCGGAACGGCGAGGACTCCCCCCGGGTGCGCTTCACCCCGGAGGACGGCGACGAGGACGCGGTCTTCGACACGAAGGTGATCTACCAGCAGGACTACACCGTCGTCGAGCCGGGCGACGTGCCCGACGCGTTCAAGCCGGTGAAGGTGCCCTTCGGCCTCATCGACATCAACCAGATCTTCGCCTCGGGCCATGGCCGCGACATCTTCCGCGACCGCGAGATCAGCGCCGAGGGCGCGATCGTGGTCGTGCGGCCCGATCAGTACGTCGCGGGCGTCTTCCCGATCGGCGCGCACGACGAGATCGCGGCGTTCTTCGATGGGAACATGCTCCCCACCGCCTAGGCGGCGGTTCGGGATCGCCGAGTCTCGCGCGAAGAAGCCCCGCCCGGCCGGAAGACGATCTTCCGCCGGACGGGGGCTTCTCCGTGGACGCGGATCTACTCGACGACCGCGGTGGCCTCGATCTCGATGAGGTTGCCCGGCTCGAACAGGGCCGCGACGCCGATGAGCGTCGACGGCGGCATGGGCTGCGGGATGCCGAGCTCGTCGGCGACCGCCGCGATGCCGGCGAGGAAGGCGTCGTGCTTCGAGGTCTGCCAGTCGGGCAGGTAGAAGGTGAAGCGCACGACGTCGCCGAAGCCCGCGCCCGCCGCCGCGAGGCCCCGGCCGACGTTGCGCATGGCCTGCGAGACCTGGCCGGTGAGGTCGCCCGGCGCCACGAGGCTGCCGTCGGCGTCGACCGAGGTCTGGCCCGCGACGTGCACCTGGCGGGAGCCCGTCGCCACCGCCACGTGCTCGAACGGGACTCCCGAGATCATCCCCTCGGGGCTCGACAGCTGAACGGTCATGGCAGCGCTCCTTCGCGTGTGGGTTCGGTGCGCCGAGGCGCTGGGCCCCGACGCCGCACGGGGTGCCCCGGGCATTCCCCACACCCTATCGAACGCGGAGCGCGGGCGAGGGTCCGCTCCTACTCCCGCAGTTTCGCGTCGAACGCCGCAGCCGCGGCCGCGACGCCCGCGAGCTTCGCCTCCGAGGCCTCCTCGGCCTTGAGCGTGCGATCGTCGGCGCGGAAGCGCAGCGCGAAGGTCAGCGCCCGCTGCCCCTCCGGAACGCCCGTGCCGCGGTAGTCGTCGACGATGCGACCGTGCTCGAGCAGATCCCCCGCCCCTGCGACGACCGCTGCGAGCACCGCCGCGGCGGGCACCTCGGCGTCGACGAGCAGGGTGAGATCCTGCGTGGCGGCCGGGTAGCTCGACAGCTGAGAGGTGCGGGGCTCGCGCGGGGCGAGCTCGATGAGGCGACCGAGGTCCAATTCGAAGGCGGCGACCCTCCCCGGCAGATGAGACTCCGCGACCAGCTCGGGCAGCAGCTCGCCGGCGACGCCGACGACCTCGTGCGCGCCGTCGACCGTCACGCGCAGCTCGGCGGTGCGACCCGGGTGGAAGGCGCGGTGCGCGCCCCGGTGCACGACGAGTTCGACCGAGACCGCGCCGGCCACCGCGCGGGCGGCGTCGAGGGCATCGGCCCAGCGATCCTCTCCGAAACCGCTCGGCCCGTCGAGCTCCGCGAGCTCGCTCAGGTGCTCGAACGCCATGGCGCGCACGCGGCGCTTGCTCAGCCCCGCCAGCGGCGTGACGTCGGCCGCGCCGTCGCCGAATTTGGTGAAGAAGCCCATCAAGGCCT
>CALMSE010000053.1 GCA_937872275.1 uncultured Leucobacter sp.
CTCGACATCGACTCGATCTCGATGATGACCATCGTCGTGAACGCCGAGGAGAAGTTCGACGTGAAGATCCCCGACGACGAGGTCAAGAACCTCAAGACCGTCGGCGACGCCGTCGATTTCATCGCCAAGGCGCAGGCCTGATCTTGCGGGCGGGGCGGGCGCTACCGCGGTAGGCCCGCCCCGATCCCGGCTCACCCACCACCATCCCTCTCCCCCTCACCCTCACGCGGAGTTCGAGACCATGGCCAAGAAGATCGTCATCACCGGCGTCGGAGCGAGTTCACCGATCGGCGGCACCGCCCCGGAGAGCTGGGCCGCGCTGCTCGCCGGAGAGAGCGGCATCCACACGCTGCCCCACGACTGGGTCGGCCAGTACGATCTGCCGGTGCACTTCGCCGGCGAGGCGAAGGTCCGGCCCGACGAGGTGCTCGAGCGCCCCGTGGCGAAGCGGCTCGACCCCTCGAGCCAGTTCGCGCTCGTCGCCGCGCTCGAGGCGCTGGCCGATGCGGGCAACCCCGAGGTCGCTCCCGAGCGCCTCGGCGTCGACTGGGCCACCGGCATCGGCGGGGTCTGGAGCCTGCTCGACGCCTGGGACACCCTGCGCGAGAAGGGCCCCCGGCGCGTCATGCCGCTGACCGTGCCCATGCTCATGCCCAACGCCCCCGCCGCCGCGGTCTCCATGCATCTCGAGGCCCGCGCCTACGCGCGCACCGTCGCCTCCGCCTGCGCCTCCAGCACCGAGTCGCTCGTCAACGCGTACGAGCATCTGCAGCTCGGTCTCGCCGACGTCGTCATCGCGGGCGGATCCGAGAGCGCCATCCATCCCATCACGATCGCCGCGTTCTCCTCCATGCAGGCGCTCTCGCGGCGCAACGACTCCCCCGAGACCGCCTCTCGCCCCTACGCGGTGGATCGCGACGGCTTCGTCATGGGCGAGGGCGGAGCCGCGCTCATCGTCGAGACCGAGGAGCACGCGCTCGCCCGCGGCGCGCGCATCTACGCGGAGCTCGCGGGCGGCGGCATCACCTCCGACTCGTACCACATCACGGCTCCCGAGCCCGAGGGGCGGGGTGCCAGCCGCGCCGTCGCCATGGCGCTGGAGGCGGCCGGCGCCTCTCCCGACGAGGTCACCCACATCAACGCGCACGCCACCTCTACCCCAACGGGCGACGGGGCCGAGTACAACGCGCTGCGGGTGATCTTCGGCGACCGCGTCGACCGCATCCCGGTCTCGGCGACCAAGGCCGCCACCGGCCACCTGTTGGGCGGCACCGGTGCGCTCGAGGCCGTCTTCACGGTGCTCGCGCTGCGCGACCGGGTCGCACCGCCGACCATCAATGTGGCCGAGCAGGATCCCGAGATCCCGCTCACCATCTCCGCTCAGCCGGTCCCCCTCGGCGACGGGCCGCAGCTCGCGATCTCGAACTCGTTCGGGTTCGGGGGTCACAACGCCGTGGTCGCCATCCGCTCCTACGACGGCTGACCGACCGCCGCGTTTCTTCCCGCCGAGAGACGGCGAGAAGCGCGAGCGACTACGATACATCCCGGTATTTCCGTAGTCGCTCGCGCTAGTCGCTCGCGCTTCTCGTGTTCCCTCACGGGAACGGTGGTTGGCGTGCCGGCCGGCCCCGGTATGCCGGGGCCAGCCGGTACATCTCTATCCGACGCGGTGCAGGGTCAGCACCTGCGCGTCACCCTCCTCCGCCGAGCGGAAGGGTTCGAGCTCCTCGTCCCAGGCCTCCCCGAGCGCGAGGCGCAGCTCGCGCGCGAGGCGCTCGGCGTCGCCCTCGGCGCCCACGATCGCGGCCCTCACCGCGTCCTCGCTGAGCACGCCGTTGCCTGCGACATCGGTCTGCATATGGAAGATGCCGAGCGCGGGGGTGTGCATCCACCGGCCGCCGGCCGTCGCCGAGGTCTGATCCTCGGTGATCTCGAAGCGCAGCTGCTGCCAGCCGAACAGCGACGACGCCACCGCCGCGGCCGTGCCGGCCGGCCCGCGCCAGATCGCCTCGGCGCGCAGCACCTCGGGCAGCAACGGCTGAGCCGTCCACTCGAGCTTCACCACGCGCCCGATCTCGCGTGCGAGCGCCCACTCGACATGCGGAGCCAGCGCCTTCGGGCATGAGTGCACGAAAAGCACCCCCGTGGCGATCGCCTGGGAGGTCACTGACGTCATCACGATCCCCTTTCGACTCGGAACGTCTTCCCCAACGCCGAATCATCCGGTGATCGTGCCTCCGATCCTGCCACTTTTCGGCGGCTCGCGCAATGTACGCGCCCATCCCGCTGCGAAACATATGACCCTCGGCGACACGACGATTTGCACGGAGGGCCGCCGGCGCTACGGTGGAAGCATGAAGCCGTTCCTGCTCATCACTACGCGCGACGACGAGGCGGTCGCCGCAGCCGAGCACGCGTCGTACTGCCAGCTCACCGGGCTGCTGCCGGAGGAGCTCGAATGGCGGCGGATCGAGCGGGCCCCGCTCGGACCGGTCGATCTCGACCGGTACAGCGGCCTGATCCTCGCCGGCAGCCCGTTCACCGTGAGCGAGCCGCAGTCGGCGAAGTCCGACGACGAGCTGCGCGTCGAGCACGAGCTCGGGATCCTGCTCGACGAGGTCATCGTGCGCGACTTCCCGTTCCTCGGCATCTGCTACGGGATCGGCACCATCGGGGCCCACCAGGGCGCCCGCGTCGACCGCACCTTCGGCGAGCCTCCGCAGGCGACGCGCGTGCGGCTCACCGCGGAAGGGCTCGTCGATCCGCTGCTGCGCGAGCTCCCCGACGAGTTCGACGCCTTCGTCGGCCACAAGGAGGCGATCAGCGAGGTGCCCCCGCACATCGCGGTGCTCGCGGGTTCCGCGGCCTGCCCGGTGCAGGCGTTCCGCGTCGGGGCGAACGTCTACTCGACGCAGTTCCACCCCGAGCTCGACACGCAGACCTTCGCCTCCCGGGTGAAGGCCTACGCGGGCCACGGCTACTACGAGCCCGACGAGCTCGACTCGATTCTGAACCAGATCGACGCCGTCGACGTGCGCGCCTCGCACATGGTGCTCGCCCGCTTCGTGGAGCAGTACGCTCGCGCGGAGCAGGCTCCCACCCCGGTCGCCGCCGCGGTCCCCGTCACCGTTGCCATCCCCACCGCGACCGGCACGCCGCAGCTCGCCTGAGCGGCCGCCTCCCGACCGGCCCGCAGGGGCCCCGCCCGGCGATGAGGCAGTGGGTGCGGGGGCACCCGCCCGGCACCCACTAAACTGGTGCAGTCGCCCAGGGGCGTTAGCTCAGCCGGTTAGAGCAGCGGACTCATAATCCGTCGGT
>CALMSE010000054.1 GCA_937872275.1 uncultured Leucobacter sp.
AGATCCCCGCGGGCGACATCGACGTGGTCATGCCGATCCCCGACTCCGCGCGCCCGAGCGCCATGCAGGTCGCCCAGCGGCTCGGCATCGAGTATCGCGAGGGCTTCTTCAAGAACCGCTACGTGGGCCGCACCTTCATCATGCCCGGGCAGGCGGTGCGCAAGAAGAGCGTGCGCCAGAAGCTGAACGCGATGAGCACCGAGTTCCGCGGCAAGAACGTGCTGATCGTCGACGACTCGATCGTGCGCGGCACGACGTCGCGGGAGATCGTGGAGATGGCGCGCTCCGCCGGAGCCGCCTCGGTGACCTTCGCCTCGGCGGCGCCCCCCGTGCTCTACCCGCACGTCTACGGGATCAACATGCCGACCCGCCGCGAGCTGATCGCGCACGGCCGCACGAATGACGAGATCGCGCAGACGATGGCAGCGGATCACCTCGTGTACCAGACCGTCGAGGGCATGAATCGCGCGATCATGAGCGGGCAGAGCACGGTGACCGAGCTCGAGGAGAGCTGCTTCACCGGCGAGTACATCGCGGGGAAGGTCGACGCGGAGTACCTGGCCTGGATCGAGGCCACTCAGGAGAGCTGAGGCCCCGGACGACAGGCGATCCGCCCCCTTCGACAGTCGTCGGGAGCGGATCGCCTCACATCGGGACGCGGCCTACGAGCCGCTCTTCGCGTCGTCCTCGTTGCGCTTCTCGGCGGCGGCGCGCAGCGCCTCGGCCTCGGCCCTCGCGGCGGCCGCCTCGGCCTTCGCCTTCGCCAGCTCGTCCTCGACGCTCGGGGCGGTCGACCCACTCTGAGCGCTCGCGTCGGCCGCGACGCTCTCGGCTGCGGGCTTCTCGTCGCCCTTCTCGCCGTCGCCGCCGACCTCCTTCTTGAGGATCTTCATCGACTGGCCCAGGCTCTTCGCGAGGGCGGGAAGCTTCGGGGCACCGAACAGCAGCAGCACGATGAACAGGATGAGCAGGAGGGTGGGGCCTCCGAGGTTGTTGAACACGGCTGGGCGCTCCTTCGCTAGCGAACGTGGCTCATCTTACGTCAGTAAGCACGGCGATACCTGCGCCTTTGCTGCGCCTCGCCACCCGTCCGAGGACGAGTGCGAGCACCGCGCCGAGCATGAGGCCCACCGCTCCCCCGAGCACCGCCACGAAGCCGACCACCTGCCCCATCGTGTACTCCGCGTCCTCGGAGATCGGGAAGAGCAGGGCGGCGAAGGCGGCGATCGCGGCGCCGACGATCGCACCGCCGATCAGGATGGGCCCGTAGCGCACGGAGCGCACGAGCCCGACTTCCATCGTGGTGGTGGTCGTGACGGACTCGGGGGCGTCGGGTCGCGCGTCGCCCGCGTCGCCCGCGGCCTCCGCGGGGCCTTCCGCGCCCGTGTCGCCGGGCAGCGGCGCGTCTCGCTCGGCGGGCATGCCGGCCGCCGGCTCTTCGTTGCTCATGGGCCCATTCTCTCAGGCTTCGCTGGGCGCCGCCTCACGCCGCCGGGAGCCGCAGCAGCGGAAGCAGGCCCGCGAGATCGGCGCGCGCGCCCGAGGCCGCGATCCGGCCTGCGGCGAGCGCCTCGTCCCAGCCGAGGCCGCCCGTGGCGAGCGCGATCCAGGTCTGCGGCTCCGTCTCGATCACGTTCGGCGGAGTGCCGCGCGTGTGCCTCGGGCCCGCGACGCACTGGGTGGCGCCGAAGGGCGGCACGCGCACCTCGACGGTCGCGCCGGGGGCCAGCTCCGCGAGCTCCTCGAGCAGATAGCGCACGGCCGTCGCGACGGTGGATCGCGCCTCGTCCCCGTCGAGCACCGCCCGCACCGCGGCCACGCCGTCGGGCGTGGGGATCCGCCGCTTCGCCATGCCGTCCACCCTAACCGACGGCGCGCCCGGCAGAGTGTCGATCGAGTCGCAGCGGGACGAGACGGAACTCGGGTAGCATGCCGGGAACACGGACGATCGTCCACCCGACCCCGGTTGGCGAGGAGCAGCGCAATGGATCTCGACGAGGTCGACCTGGCCATCTTGGAGGTGCTCTCCCGCGACGGCCGGATTCCGATCACGCAGCTGGCCGAGGCCGTGCACATCTCCCGCGCCAGCGCCCATGCGCGATTCAAGCGGCTGATCGACGAGCAGGTGATCACCGGCTTCACCGCGCGGGTCGACCCGGTGCGCGCGGGGCAGCGCGCCTCCGCGTACGTGACGGTCTTCAGCGATCAGACGCAGTGGCAGGAGCTCCGGGAGCAGCTCGTCGCGATCGAGGAGGTGCACCACATCGCGCAGCTCGGCGGGGAGTTCGACATCATCATCCTCGTCCGGGCGCGCAGCAACCGCCACCTGCGCCAGGTGCTGCTCGACAAGATCCAGACCATCCCCGCGGTGCGGAGCACTCGGACGCACATCGTCTTCGAGGACGTGCAGACGAGCAGCAGCCCGCCCGCTCCCTGAGGGGGCGGGCGGGCGGGCGGCGCGAGCGGGGTGACGGTCGCGAGCGGAGTCGCGCGCCTCGACGCTCAGGTCAAGAGGGCGCGGTCGTCGAACGAGGCCCCCTTGATCTTCGAGAACTCCTCGAGCAGCCGCGGCACGGTGAGCTCGCGCTTCTGCTCCGCGGAGGCCTGGAAGACGATCCGCCCCTCGTGCATCATGATGAGGCGGTTGCCGAGGCGCAGCGCCTGCTCCATGTTGTGCGTCACCATCAGGGTCGTGAGTCCCCCCTGCTGCACGATGCGCTCGGTGAGGTCGGTGACGAGCGCCGCGCGCTGCGGATCCAGCGCCGCGGTGTGCTCGTCGAGCAGCAGGATGCGGGGGTGGGTGAATCCCGACATGAGCAGCGACAGCGCCTGGCGCTGGCCGCCGGAGAGCAGGCCGACCTTCGCGGGCAGCCGCTTCTCGAGGCCCAGCTCGAGCGACTCGAGCTCGGTGCGGAAGCGCTCGCGCTGCGCCGAGCCGAGCGCGAGGCCGAGACCCCGGCGCTGCCCGCGCCGCAGGGCGAGGGCGAGGTTCTGCTCGATCGTGAGGTTGGGCGCGGTGCCCGCCATCGGATCCTGGAAGACCCGGCCGATGTACTTCGCGCGCTGGAACTCCTTCAGGCGGTTCACCTTCTTGCCGTCGATCTCGATGACGCCCGAGTCGACGAAGTAGCGGCCCGCGATGGCGTTCAGCAGCGTCGACTTGCCGGCGCCGTTCGATCCGATCACCGTGACGAAGTCGCCCTCGGAGAGATCCAGGTCGAGTTCGACGAGGGCGCGCCGTTCGTTGACGGTGCCCGCGAAGAAGGTCTTCGAGATCCTGTCGATCTTCAGCATGGTCTACTCCCGTCCCGCGTGCGCGCTCGTGTCGGACTGGGCGGAGCCCGCGGCCTCGGCCGCGTCGACGACGCCGACTCCCGCGGTGAGCGCGACCGCCGGATCCTCGCGCTCGGGTTCTCGCGGTCTGGCGCGATTGCCGCGGTTCTTCAGCGACGGGAACTTCTTGAGGAAGCCCCAGCGCGGCAGCAGCAGCGCGGCGACCACGAGCACGGCGGTGACGAGCTTCATGTCGTTCGGATCGAGGCCCACCCACATCGCGAAGAAGATGATGAGCCGGTAGAGCACCGCGCCGAGGATCACCGCGATGGTGGCGATCCAGATGAAGCGCTGGCCGAAGATCGCCTGGCCGAGGATCACCGAGGCGAGGCCGACGAGGATCAGGCCGATGCCCATCGAGATGTCGGCATAGCCCTGGTACTGGGCGATGATCGCGCCGCAGAGGCCGACGAAGCCGTTCGAGATCGCGAGGGTGAGGATCGTGGTGAAGTCGGTCGAGACGCCGAAGGAGCGGATCATCGGCCCGTTGTCGCCCGTGGCCTGGACCGAGAGGCCGAGGTTCGTGGAGAGGAACCAGTCGACGACGAGCTTCAGCAGGATCACGGCGACGAAGAGGATGCCGACGCCGATCCAGGTGCCGAGCAGCCCCGCCTCGCGCATCGGGCTGAAGAGCGTCTCGGCCCTCAGCAGTGGGAAGTTCGATTTGCCCATGATGCGCAGGTTGATCGACCACAGCGCGATCATGGTGAGGATGCCGGCGAGGAGGCCGTCGATCCGCCCCTTCGTGTGGAGCAGACCGGTGACGATGCCGGCGACGACCCCCGCCCCGCCGCCCGCGAGGGTGGCGAGGACGGGGTTCGCGCCGGAACCGATCAGCGCGGCGGCGGTCGCCGCCCCGGTCGTGAAGCTTCCGTCGACGGTGA
>CALMSE010000055.1 GCA_937872275.1 uncultured Leucobacter sp.
TGTTCTGGTTGACGTGCTGCAGGAAGTACTGGCGCGCGGCCTCGCGATCCTTGTCGAACTGGATCATGCCGTCGGCGTCGTACAGGTTGAGCATCGCGTTCAGCGAGTGGTAGTCCATATCGCTGATCTTCGACGACTCGAGCCCGGGCTCCATCACTGCTGCTTCCAAAATGCTTCCAATCCTTCTTGGACGGCGGTGATGTCGTCCGGTGTGCCGAAGAGTTCGAACCGGTAGAGGTGGGGCACCTCGCACTTGCGGGCGATGATGTCGCCCGCGATACCGTAGGCCTCTCCGAAGTTGGTGTTGCCCGCTGCGATCACGCCCCGCAGGTGCTTCCGATTGCGTTCGTCGTTGAGGAAGCGGATCACCTGCTTGGGCACGGCCCGTGTCTCCGGCCCGCCGCCGTAGGTCGGGACGACGAGCACGAAGGGCTCGTCGACCAGCAGCGGATCGTCGCTCGCGTGCAGGGGGATGCGGAGTGCCGGCCGGCCGAGCTTCTCGATGAAGCGGTGGGTGTTGCCGGACACGCTCGAGAAGTAGACGAGATCGGTCATCTGCTCCTCCTCCCGATCTGCTGCCCGGCGGGGCTCGGGCGGATTCCGCGGGGTGGGCGCTAGTCGGCGAGACGGGCCGCGAGCGCCGAGATCTTGTCGGGTCGGAAGCCCGACCAGTGCTCCTCGTCGGTGACGACGACGGGGGCCTGCAGGTAGCCGAGACCCTTGACGGTCTCGAGCGCCGTCGGATCCTCGGAGAGGTCGACGACGTCGTACTCGATGCCCTGGCTGTCGAGCGCACGGTAGGTCGCGTTGCACTGCACGCACGACGGCTTGGTGTACACGGTGGTAGCCATGTCCCGCCCTTCTTCAAAATCCGACATACCTCGACCGAGGCACTACATATAGTGAACCACACTGCGGTCGACCACAAGATGCTGTAGTTACACCACTGTAGTTTTCCACGTCCCATCCACCGTCCGCAAGGGGTGTCTGGGGAGAACTTTCGGCGCGATTCCGCCGCGGCGCCGACGTTATCCACAACCTCGGGAGGGCTGAAAATATTTCCTCCCCACCCCCGCCCCGGCGTGTCGCGAGCGGGGCCGCCGAACGGCGTCTCCGCACCCCGTTCCGACGCCCGCGGAGGGGCTGCCGGGGTCATAGCGCCACCGGCCACAGCAGCTCCGTTCCGTCCGCCTGGAACCAGCGCAGCACGAGCATCGCATCGGGTGCGGCGAGCGCCCCGTCGGCATGCACCCCGCGCATGACCACCCGCACCCGCTCGCCCGGGTAGACCGTGCGCGGCAGGGAGAGCCCGAGCATGCCGCCGCCCGCCAGCGCGAAGCGCACCGCGCGCAGCGGCTCGGCGCCG
>CALMSE010000056.1 GCA_937872275.1 uncultured Leucobacter sp.
GGCCTCGCCTTCCTGGGGCTCGGCGTCGCCCCGCCCTCCCCGGAATGGGGGGCGCTGCTCGACGCGGGGAGATCCTACGTGCTGCAGGCCGGCTGGCTGACCTTCATCCCCGGCCTCGTGATCCTCGTGCTCGCGCTCGCGGCGACCGTCACGGGCAAGCACATCCAGCATCGACTCGAGAACGGAGACGGCTCATGAGCATCGTCCAAGAGGCCCCCGCCCGGAGCGCGGCGCCCCCGAACGACGCGCCCCGCCTCGTCGTGGAGCGGCTGAACGTCGGCTTCGCGGCCGGAGGAGAGATCAGGCGGGTCGTGCGCGACGTCTCCTTCGAGCTCGGAGCGGGGCGATGCGTCGCCATCGTCGGGGAGTCGGGGTCGGGGAAGAGCGTCACCGCGCGCACCCTCGTCGGCCTCACCGGCGCGGGTGCGGTGATCGACGCCGCCGCCCTCCGGCTCGGCGAGCTCGATCTGTCGGCGCAGAGCCCCTCCGACTGGCGCGGCATCCGAGGCCGCCGCATCGGCTTCATCCAGCAGGACGCGCTGGTGTCGCTCGACCCGCTGCGGAAGATCGGGAAGGAGATCGGCGAGGCGCTCCGCCTCCACGGCTGGCGGGACCGCGCCGCGCGGAGGCAGAAGGTCGTCGACCTGCTCGCGAGCGTCGACGTGCCCGATCCCGAGCTCCGTGCCGAGCAGCGCCCGCACGAGCTCTCCGGCGGACTGCACCAGCGGGCGCTCATCGCCTCGGCGATCGCGCTCGACCCCGAGATCATCATCGCCGACGAGCCGACCACGGCGCTCGACGTCACGGTCCAGGCGCAGGTGCTCGCGCTCCTCGCCGACATGAAGCGCCGCGGCGCCTCGATCGTGCTGATCAGCCACGATCTCTCGGTCGTCGCGCACCTCGCCGACGAGATCCTCGTCATGCGCGGCGGCGAGGTCGTCGAGCAGGGGGCGGCGGAGCGTGTGCTCGGCGAGCCGCAGCACCCGTACACGCAGAGCCTGATCGACGCGGTGCCCGGCGGACACACGCGCGGCGAGCGACTCGCCCCGCAGGCCGAGGACGCGCCCCGGCTCGTGCTGCACCGCGCCGAGCACGCGGAGCGCGATCGCGCGACGGGCCCGGTGCTCCGCGCCGAGCGGCTCTTCAAGAGCTTCATCGCGGCCGACGGCACGCCGACGCACGCCGTCGACGACGTCTCGTTCGAGCTGCATCCCGGTGAGACCCTCGGCATCGTCGGCGAATCGGGTTCGGGCAAGAGCACCACGGCCCGTATCGCGCTCGCCCTCGAGACCGCCGACTCCGGCGAGGTGCAACTGCTCGGCCAGCCGTGGCTCTCGGTCCCCGAGCCGCGACGGCGCCGGCTGAGGAGCCGCATCTCGGTCGTGTACCAGGATCCCCTCAGCTCCTTCGATCCGCGATGGAGCACCGAGCGCATCCTGCTCGACGCGATTCCGGCTGGCGATGGGCTCGGCCGGGCCGCCCGCGAGGCGCGCGCCCGAGAGCTGCTGGCCCGGGTGGCGCTGCCGGAGGAGGTGCTCCGCCGGTCGCCGCTCAGGCTGTCCGGAGGCCAGCGCCAGCGCATCGCGATCGCGCGCGCCCTGGCCCCGTCCCCCGATGTGATCGTGCTCGACGAGGCGGTCTCGGCGCTCGACGTGTCGGTGCAGGCCCAGATCCTGGACCTGCTGGTCGAGCTGCAGGACGAGTACGGCCTCAGCTACCTGTTCATCTCGCACGACCTCGGCGTGATCCACCACATGAGCGACCGGGTGCTCGTCATGAAGCGCGGCCGCGTGGTCGAGGCGGGCGACTCCGAGCAGATCTTCCGCAGCCCCAGGCATCCCTACACCCGCGAACTGGTGAGCTCGCTCCCCAGCCTCGACGACATTCCCACCCCAACGACAGGAGAACCCCGATGAGCCGGCCGGACCGACCGCTGCACTTCAACGCGTTCGTGATGAACACGAACTCCCACATCCAGCACGGGCACTGGCGCAGGCCCGATGCCGAGCAGGTCGACTTCGAGGACGTCGACGTGTGGATCGATCTGGCCCGGCTGCTGGAGGAGGCCAAGTTCGATGCGATGTTCTTCGCCGACGTCACCGGCCTCTACGGAGACGCCGATGCCGACTTCGAGGTGTACACCCGGCACGGCCTGCAGATTCCGAGCAACGATCCCACGGTGCTGCTCGGCGCGCTCGCCGTCTCGACGGAGCACATCGGCCTGGCGCTCACCTCGAACGTGGTGCAGAACCACCCCTTCAACTTCGCCCGCCAGGTCTCCACCCTCGACCACATCTCGCGCGGCCGGATCGCGTGGAACATCGTCACCGGCATGCAGGACAACGGAGCGCGCAACTTCGGCCTGTCCCGTCTCGTCGACCACACCGAGCGCTACCGCTGGG
>CALMSE010000057.1 GCA_937872275.1 uncultured Leucobacter sp.
TCCCAGTGCTCGACGATCTTGCCCTCCTCGAAGCGGAAGATGTCGACCAGGGTGACGCCGCGGTGATCCTCGTCGAAGCGGATCGTCTCGTGCACCGCGACCATGTCCTCGTCGGCGATGAAGCGCAGCGGGGTCTGCACGTAGTGCGGCGACTTCCGGCGCTCGGAGTTCACGAACTCCTTCTTGAAGCCCTCGATGCCGTCCTCGACGAACGAGTTGTGCTGGATGTATTTCGGCCCGAAGTACGTGTCGGCCGCCTCCGCGTAGCGCTTCTGCACGAAGCAGAGATCGTAGAACTCCTCGGCGATCCTGCGGTTCTCTTCGGCCCGCTCGTCTGCTGCGGTCATGTCGCGTTCGTCCTCTCGGTGCGGTTCAGAGCACGCCGTTGCCGTGCGGGATGGTGGCGGGGTCGGGGATCTCCATGTAGACGTCCCAGTGCTCGACGATCTTGTCGTTCTCGACGCGGAAGATGTCGACGAGCACGGTGCCGCGATCCTCCGCCGAGGTGCGGATCGTCGCGTGCACGGCGACGAGCTCGTCGTCGGCGATGATGCGCAGGATCTTCTGCTCGTAGTCGGGGTTGGTGTTGGGCTCCCAGTCCTCGAAGAACTTCAGGAAGCCCTCGACCCCGTCGGGCACGAAGGGGTTGTGCTGGATGTAGCGCTCGCCGACATACCGCTCGCAGGCCTCGCGGTGCCGGTTCTCGATGAATGCGGTGGTGTAGAAGTCGCGCGCCAGCTCGCGATTCTTCTCCCGTTGGCTCGTCATCGTTCCTCCGCCTTCCCTCCGTCGGCGCCCCCGGCCGGGAGGCGACTCACGCACACTTATTAGCGTGATATTCGGCAAGAATAAACCAATTATCGGACAGCGGTCAAGCCGCTGCACTGCTTCCGGTCATCGCCGGGGCCCCGCGCAGCTCCCCGCCCGCACCGGGAAAGGTGGCATAATCTGGTGGGGGCGGTTCCGGCGCCCGGGTATGCTCGGCGATCCCCTCGCCCGGCCGGAGGCCGCGATCGCAGCGTCGGCGATACCGAGGCGAATCGAGGGAGGCGACGGTGAGCGAGATTGCCCAGGCGGTGGACCGCGCGCTGCTGACCATGATCGCGGCCGCGGACGAGGGCCCCCGTTCGATCCGCGAGATCAGCGAGACGCTCGGCATCAGCACCACGGCCGCCCGGCGGGTCGTCATCACCCTGCACCGGGAGGCGATGCTCAGGAAGCGCGAGGACGGCCGCTACGACATCGGACCGCGCCTGATCCGCATCACCGAGCACCTGTTCGGGCGCTTCGCGCTCAGAGCGCATCCGGAGATGGCGGGGCTCGCGACACGGGCCGGGCGCAGCGTCATCCTCACGGGCTTCCGAGCCGACAGCGCCATCGTGCTGCACCAGGTCGATCCCGACCCCCTCCGGCTCCGCATCGACTACCGCACCGACTACTCGCGCGAGCTGGTGCACGGCGCCGACGGGCTCGTGATCCTCGCCAACCTGAACGCCGCGCGCAGATCCCGGCTCGTGCTCGAGTCCGGCATCGCCGGGCTCGAGCGACGGCTCGCCGAGATCCGCTCCGCCGGCCACCTGCTGCAGCGCAACCCGGTCTGGGGGGAGCTGCCGTGCCTCTCCGCCCCCATCGTCGACGAGAACATCGGCATCACCGGCGCGCTGACGCTGGTGGGCAGCGGACTCGACGACGAGCTCGACGCGTGGGTGGACCGCACCGTCGGCGCCGCGAACGCGGTGGGGCGGCTGCTCACCGAACTCACCAGATCCCCCCTCGACGAGCACGAGGCGGAGCAGGGATGAGCGAGACATCGAGCACGATCGAGCGCTTCGTCCAGCTGCTCGAGCTGATCGGCGAGGTCGGATCCGCGACGCCGCAGGAGATGGCGGCGCAGCTCGGCGTGAGCCGCAGCTCGGTGCAGCGGCTGCTGACCACTCTGCAGCGGCGCCGCTTCGTGATCCGCACGCCGACCGGCTTCGGCCTCGACACCTACGTGCGGGTGATCTCCGACGTCGCGCTGCGGAGCCTGCGCAGCGCCGCCTACAACGTACTGCGCGAGATCTCCGAGACCTGCCAGGAGACGGCGGCGCTCTACGTCGCCGACGGGGACCGGGTCGTGGTGCTCGAGGAGTCGTTCACCCCCGACCACCCCATGCGGGTGCGCAACCCGGCGGGCACCCGCAGCGATCTCGCGGAGAGCCCGGGCGGGCTGGCCTTCCTGGCGCACGCGCGAGAGAGCACGCGGGCCCGGGCGCTGCGACGGGATCCCGAGCGGATCGCCGCGGCG
>CALMSE010000058.1 GCA_937872275.1 uncultured Leucobacter sp.
TGCCCGGCATCCGCGGCTCGATCTCCCGGCGCCGCGAGGCGCGCAGGTTGAAGCGCGCGGCGCTTCCCGCCGCCGTGCTCGCGGGCGCCCTCGCGCTGAGCGGCTGCTCGGCGAGCTACTGGCCGGATTTCTCCGCACAGCCCCAGGAGCAGGTCCCCGACGGCGCGCAGGCCGGCGTGCTCGCCCCGGTGCCGATCACCCCGGCTCAGATCGATCGCATCACCGCGGATATCGCGACGGTCGCGGGCGACGCCGACGACGCGCTCGACGCCGAGGCGCTGAAGAGCCGATTCACCGGCGACGCGCTGGCGCAGCGCGAGGCGAGCTACACGATCAGAGCGGCGATCCCCGACTACGAGCGGGTGCCGCTGCGCATCGGCGACGAGCAGCTCGAGTACGAACTCGTGCAGAGCACGGAGGGGTGGCCCCGCACGGTGTTCGTCGCGGTGACCTCCGAAGCGGAGCCGAGCGACGCGGAGGCCGCGCCCGCCGAGGGCGAGACGGGCGATCAGGGCGCCGAGGCCGAAGAGACCGCGTCCCCCTCGCTCGCGCTCGTCATGACCCAGCAGAGTCCGCACGAGAACTACCTGGTGTCACGCGTCATCACTCTGCGCGGCGGGATCGAGATGCCCGAGGCCGCTCCGGCGGAGGAGGGCACGGCCCTGCTCTCGCCCGAACTGCAGACCCTCGTGGTGCCCCCGGGCGAGGTGGGCGCGGCCTACGCGGCGGTGCTGCAGGGCGGCCCGGAGGCCGAGCAGGCGGCGATGTTCGATCTCGAGGGCGATCCGCTCGTGGAGAAGAGCGGCCTGGCCTGGGTGCAGCAGATGCAGGAGAAGGCGAACGCCGAGGGATACAGCGTGCAGTACTCGGCCTCCGCGAGCGTGGGGGAGCAGCCGATCACCGCGCTCTCCACCGGCGTCGGCGGCGGCCTCGTGGCCGTCACCGTGGTCGAGGAACGGGTCTCGGACACGGCGGGGAGCACGACCCGGGTGCGTGCGGAGGGCGCGGTGTCCGCGCTGTCCGGGCTCAGCGGCCAGCAGGAGCGCATCGTCAGCGTCGTCGCGCATCAGCTGCTCTTCTTCGTGCCGAGCAAGGTGAGCGGCGAGAAGATCCAGCTGCTCGGAGCGACGAGCGAATTGGTGGGAGCGAGGAACTAGAAGATGAGTCAGCAGATTCCCGAACGGATTCCCGGCGGCGCGGTCGATCTGAGCCACCTGGCGGCGAAGACGCCCGCGCAGGCCGACGTCCAGGCCGTCGACGTGCCCTCGCTCGTGCTCGAGGTGACCGATCAGACGTTCGAGCAGGCCGCCCAGCTCTCCGCGATCGTGCCGATCGTCGTCGACCTCTGGGCCGAGTGGTGCCAGCCCTGCAAGACGCTCGGACCCGTGCTCGAGAAGGTGACGCGCGAGTTCGACGGCCGCGTGCTGCTCGTCAAGGTCGACGTCGATGCGAATCCCGGTCTCGCCCAGGCCTTCCAGGCGCAGTCGATCCCCACGGTCGTGGCGCTCGTGGCCGGCAGGCCGCTGCCGCTGTTCCAGGGGGCGATCCCGGAGGCGCAGGTGCGCGAGGTGTTCGCCCAGCTCGTGCAGCTCGCCGAGCAGCAGGGGGTGGCCGGGCGGCTGAACGCGCTCGACGCGGGGGAGGCCGACGGGGCGGGGGGCGTGGGCGAGCCCGCGGAGCCGCCGATCAATCCCGCGCACGCCGAGGCGCTCGAGGCGCTCGAGCGCGGCGACTACGACAGCGCGGCCCAGGCCTACGAGCAGGTGCTCGCGAAGGCGCCCGCCGATCACGAGGCGCACGCCGCGCTCGTGCAGGTGCGTCTGCTCGCCCGACTCCAGGGCGCGAGCGCCGAGGAGATCCGGGCGGCCGCGGCGGCGGATCCGGTCGACGTCGCCGCGCAGCTCCGAGTCGCCGACCTCGACGTCTCGGGAGGCCACGTGGAGGATGCGTTCCTCCGCCTGCTCGACCTCTTCGCCGCGAGTTCCGACGAGGATCGCCGCACCGAGATCCGCGAGCGTCTGCTCGAGCTGTTCGAGGTCGTCGGCCAGGCGGATCCGCGGGTCGCCGCCGCGCGCGGCCGCCTCGCGAACCTGCTCTACTAGCGGGCGGAGGCGGATCCGCACCGTGCGCGCGTACCTCGACCACGCCGCGACCTCGCCCATGCCGGAGCCCGTGCTCGCGGCGTACGTCGAGGCGCTCGGCGCCGTCGGCAACCCGGCCTCGACCCACGGCCACGGCCAGGAGGCGAGCGCGCTGCTCGAGGCCGCGAGGGAGCGGATCGCCGCGCGCCTCGGCTGCGATCCGGCCGAGGCGATCCTCACCGCCGGCGGCACCGAATCGATCAACCTCGCGCTCAAGGGCATGTACTGGTCGGCGCGGCGCGGATCCGCCCCCGACGCGGCGGCGAGGACGGTGCTGCTGATCGCCGCGGGCGAGCACCACGCCACGATCGAGGCCGCGGAGTGGCTGCGCGACGCGCAGGGTGCGGAACTGCGGCTGCTGCCGATCGACGGCGAGGGGGTGCTGCGTCCCGAGGCGCTGCGCGACGCCATCGCCGAGGAGGGCGCCGGACGGGTCGCCCTCGTCTCGTTCCTCTGGGCGAACAACGAGGTCGGCAGCGTGCAACCCGTCGCCGAGCTGTCGCGGATCGCCCGCGAGGCAGGCGTGGCCGTGCACGTCGACGCGGTCGGCGCGCTCGGCCAGGTGCCCATCGACTTCGCGGCCTCGGGCGTCGACGCGCTCTCGGTCTCGGCCCATAAGATCGGCGGACCCGTCGGCATGGGGGCGCTGCTGCTCGGGCGGGGGGCCGCGGCCGACGCGCTGCTGCACGGCGGCGGTCAGCAGCGATCCCGGGCGGGCACCCAGAACGCGGCGGGCGCGGTCGCCTTCGCCGAAGCGCTCGACCTCGTCTACGGCGCAGGCTTCGAGGAGCGGATCGCGCGCCTCGCGGAGCTGCGCGACCGGCTCGTGGCGGGGGTGCGCCGCGCGGTTCCGGACGCGGTGCTGCGCGGGGTCGCGCCCGGCCAGGGCCGGCTCGCGGGCAATGCCCACTTCACCTTCCCCGGCTGCCAGGGCGACTCGCTCGTGTTCCTGCTCGATGCGGAGGGCGTGTCGGTCTCCGTCGGCTCGGCCTGCCGGGCCGGGGTGGCCGAGGTCTCCCACGTGCTGCTCGCCATGGGGATTCCGGAGCGCGAGGCCATCGGCTCCCTGCGCTTCACCCTGGCGACCGGCACGGGCGAGGCGGAGGTCGAGGCGCTGCTCGACGCGCTGCCCGGCGCGGTGGAGCGTGCACGCGCCGCGGGACTGGCCTAGGCCGCGAGCGGCATCGCGCGGTCGATCGTGAACTGCCCGAGCACGCGCGTGCCGATGTAGAGCACGGCGCTCTGGCCCGGCGCCACGCCGCTGAGAGGCTCGGCGAGCCGGAGGTCGATGTCGACCACGATCTCGTGGGTGGCGTCCCTGCGATGCTGCTCGGTGCGATCCTGCTCGTCGATCGCGACGAGGCGCGCGGTCGCCGGAACCGGCTCGGCGTGCGCGCGGATCTGCACCTCGCAGCCGAATGGGTCGCACAGGTCGAAGCCGGGGTCGCCCGCGAGGCTGTAACGTCCTCCCGCGATGCGCGAGATCGCCAGGTGCTCCCTCGGGCCCACGACGACCTGGTTCGATACCGGGCGGATCGACAGCACGTAGCGGGGCCTGCCGTCGTCCGCCGGGCGCCCGAGCTGCAGGCCGCGGCGCTGGCCCACCGTGTAGCCGTGCGCCCCGTCGTGGCGGCCGACCACCTCGCCCGCCTCGTCGACGATGTCGCCGGGTGCGCGCTCCAGATGCTCCGAGAGCCAGCCGCGGGTGTCTCCGTCGGGGATGAAGCAGATGTCGTGGCTGTCGGGCTTGCGCGCGACCTGGATGCCGCGATCCTCGGCCTCCGCGCGGATCAGCTCCTTGGACGGGGTGTCGCCGAGCGGGAACCAGCAGTGCCCCAGCTGCTCGGCGGTGAGCACCCCGAGCACGTAGGACTGGTCCTTCGCCCACGCGCTCGCCCGATGCAGCTCGCGGCCTCGGGGCCCGTCGACGAGGCTCGCGTAGTGGCCCGTCGCGACGGCGTCGAAGCCGAGCGCGACCGCCTTGTCGAGGAGCGCCGCGAACTTGATCTTCTCATTGCAGCGCAGACAGGGGTTCGGGGTGCGGCCCGCGGCGTACTCGGCGACGAAGTCGTCGACCACGTCCTCCGTGAAGCGCTCGCTGAAGTCCCAGACGTAGAACGGGATGCCGAGCAGATTGGCCACACGGCGCGCGTCCATCGCATCCTCGATCGTGCAGCAGCCCCGGGAGCCCGTCCGCAGCGTCCCCGGCATACGGCTCAGGGCGAGATGCACCCCCACGACCTCGTGCCCTGCCTCCACGGCGCGTGCCGCGGCCACGGCGCTGTCGACGCCGCCGCTCATCGCAGCCAGAACCCTCACCCGGGGTAGTTTACGCGAGTGCCGACTAGAATCGCAGGGTGGGAGAATCAGCTTCGGTGCCGAACGACTTCGAGGCGGCGAGGGCGGAGAGCGAGAGCCTCACCGCCGACATCGAGCGCTACCGCACCGCCTACTACAGCGAGGGCGTCATGCTCGTCTCCGACGCGGAGTACGACGAGCTGATCCACCGCCTCGAGGCGATCGAGCGCGCCTTCCCCGAGCTCGCCGGGCTCGACAGCCCCACGCAGCAGGTCGGCGCGGCGATCGTCGCCTCGGGCTTCCCCTCGCACGAGCACGCGGAGCGCATGCTGAGCCTCGACAACGTGTTCAGCCTCGACGAGCTGCGCGAGTGGGCCGAGAAGACCCGGGCCGCGGCGGGCCGCGAGGTGCGGTGGCTCTCGGAGCTCAAGATCGACGGCCTCGCGATCAGCCTCGCCTACCGCGACGGCGTGCTCGAGACGGCGACGACCCGCGGCGACGGCCGCGTCGGCGAGAACATCACGGAGAACCTGCGCTTCATCCCCGAGATCCCGGAGCGCCTCGAGGGCGAGGGGATCCCCGCCTTCTTCGAAGCCCGCGGCGAGGTGTTCCTGAGCGGCGCCGACTTCGCGGCGCTCAACGAGCGTCAGCATCAGCTGCAGGCGGAGTACGAGGCCGAGCAGCTTGCGAAGGGGGCGCCCGCGGATCGGATCGCCGTGCGCTACCCCGAGTTCGCCAACGCGCGCAACACGGCCGCCGGCAGCCTGCGCCAGCGCGCCGAGAAGAAGACGCCGCGGGAGCTGGAGCTCATGGCCGAGCGCCTCGGCCGCCTCTCGCTCTACGTGCACGGCATCGGGGCGTGGCAGCACCCGTCGTTCGAGAACCAGTCCGACGCCTACCGCCTGCTCGGCGAGTGGGGCCTGCCGGTCTCGCCGCACTCGCGGGTGCTCGACTCGGTCGACGGGGTCGTGGCCTTCATCGAGGAGATCGGCGAGCGGCGGCACGGCTTCGAGCACGAGATCGACGGCATCGTGGTCAAGGTCGACGAGCTCGAGCTGCACGCCGAGCTCGGCGAGACGAGCCGGGCCCCGCGATGGGCGATCGCGTACAAGTACCCGCCCGAGGAGGTGCACACGAAGCTGCTCGACATCAGGGTCGGCATCGGCCGCACGGGACGCGCGACGCCCTACGCGGTGATGGCGCCGGTGCGGGTGGCGGGATCCACCGTCAGCCAGGCGACCCTGCACAACCAGCAGGTCGTGAAGGCCAAGGGCGTGCTGATCGGCGACACCGTCGTGCTGCGCAAGGCGGGCGATGTCATCCCGGAGGTCCTCGGGGCGGTGATCGAGCGGCGCGACGGCAGCGAGCGGGAGTGGACGATGCCGCGCGACTGCCCCGAGTGCGGCACGGAACTGCGCCCCATGAAGGAGGGCGACATCGACCTGCGCTGCCCGAATGCGCGGGCGTGCCCCGCTCAGGTGCGCGGCCGCGTCGAGCACATCGGGTCGCGCGGGGCCCTCGACATCGAGGTGCTCGGCGAGATCACCGCGGCGGCGCTGACGCAGCCCGAGGTGCCGGCGGATCCGCCCCTCGACACGGAGGCCGGGCTCTTCGAGCTGACGCTCGAGGAGCTGGTGCCGATCGTCGTGATCGTGCGCGACGCGGAGACGGGGGAGCCGGTCGTCGACGAGGAGACGGGCGAGCCGCGACGCCGCGCACCGTTCCAGCGGATCGAGAAGGGCTACCCCCCGGGCTGGGAGGACAAGACCCCCGCCGAGCGCCGCGCCGCCGGAGTGCGGAAGGACTTCGAGGCGATCCTTCCCTCGAAGGATGCCGACACGCTGCTCGCCGAGCTCGAGAGGGCGAAGACGAAGCCGCTGTGGCGGCTCATCGTGTCGCTCAACATCCGCCATGTCGGCCCGGTCGCCGCGCGGGCCCTCGCCGACTGGTTCGGCTCGCTCGCGGCGATCCGAGCGGCCTCCGTCGAGCAGCTGGCCGAGGTCGACGGCGTCGGCGAGACGATCGCGGGCTCGGTGCTCGAGTGGTTCGAGGCCGACTGGCACCGGGAGATCGTGGATCGCTGGGCGGCGGCGGGCGTGCAGTGGGAGATCCCGGGGCATCCGGGCCCCGGGGCCGCGGCCGCGGAGGGCGGAGTGCTCGCCGGTCTCACGGTGGTCGCGACCGGGGCGCTCGACGGCTTCACGCGCGAGGGCGCCAAGGAGGCGATCATCGCGGCGGGCGGGAAGGCCGCGTCGAGCGTCTCGAAGAAGACCGATTACGTGGCCGCGGGGCCCGGCGCCGGGTCGAAGCTCGCGAAGGCCGAGGAGCTCGGCATCCCGGTGCTCGACGCCGAGCAGTTCGCGGTGCTCGTGACGGAGGGGCCGGCGGCGCTCGGTCTGGACGGCGGATAGCATCGTTCGCGAGCAGTCCGGTTCGCGAGCAGCCCTGCTCATTCGCCGTGCACAGATCGATTTCGTGCGAGTTATCCACTGATTTCCGTTTCGAGGGACAATCCGCCCGCGGGGTCCCCGGCTTCTGCCTAGGCTGGTGGCGAGCCCGCGACGTCGGACCAGGAGAGGAACGGACATGCCGAGCACTGCGCAAACGACGCCAGCGATGCGAGCCGAGCCGACGAGGCAGCAGGAGCGCGCCTCCTGGGCGAGCGGAGATCCCCTGCTGACCGAGTACTACGACGCCGAATGGGGGATGCCGGTCACCGACGAGCGTGGCGTCTACGAGCGCCTCATGCTCGAGGCATTCCAATCCGGGCTCTCCTGGCTGACCGTGCTGCGCAAGCGCGATGCGTTCCGCGCGGCGTTCGACGGCTTCGATCCCGAGCTGGTGGCGGACTACGGAGAGCACGAGGTGGAGCGACTGCTGGCAGATGCGGGCATCATCCGCAACCGGCGCAAGATCGAGGCCGCGATCGTGAACGCCCGCTCCACGCTGCGGTTGCGGGACGAGGGCCCGGGCCTCGCCGAACTGGTGTGGACGTACATGCCGGAGCGCTCGCCCGCGCCCGAGAGCGAAGCCGAGGTGCCCTCCACCTCGCCGGAGTCGCTCGCACTCGCGAAGGAGTTGAAGCGGCGGGGCTTCGTCTTCGTCGGACCGACCACGGTCTACGCGCTGATGACCGCGATCGGCATCGTCGACGCCCATCTGGTCACGAGCCATCGACGGGGCTGCTCCGGGCTCTGGAACATCGACGGCACGCGCGCGGGCGCTGCGCCGTTCGCCGCCGCGGCGCACTAGCATTGCGCCATGTGCACGAGATTCCTGTGGTCGTCAGAGGGGGAGCCCGGCGCGGGCCTCGTGCTCGTCGGCCGGAGCATGGACTGGTTCGAAGACACCGCGACGGTGCTCGCCGCCCGCCCCCGCGGAGCGACCCGCGAGAGCGCACCGGGGGATCCGGCGAGCTTCTCGTGGACCTCTGAATACGGCAGCGTGGTCGCGCTCATGTACGGCCGTATCGCGGTCGACGGGATCAACGAGGCCGGGCTCCAGGTGAGCGGGCTCTACCTCGCCGAGTCCGACTACGGGGAGCGGGAGGCGGAGCGCCCGGGTCTCGCGCTGCATCAGGCGATCCAGTGCCTGCTCGACCGCTTCGACAGCGTCGCGGCCGCAGTCGCATGGCTCGAGGAGAGCCGGGTGCAGATCATCCCGCTCGAGATCGGCGGGAAGCCCGGCACCGGGCACATCTCGCTCGCCGATGCCGGCGGCGACTCCGCGATCGTCGAGTTCCTGGAAGGCCGGGCTTCCATCCACCACGGCCCCGAGTTCACGGTCATGGCGAACTCTCCCGCCTACGACGAACAGCTCGAACTGCTGCGACGGTACACCGGGCTCGGCGGTGATGCGCCGCTGCCCGGCGGCACCGATTCGCCGGACCGGTTCGCTCGCGCGGCCTACTACTCGGCCCATCTGCCGTTCACCTCCTCGCCGCGCGAGGCGGTCGCCGAGGTCTTCAGCGTCATCCGCAACGCCTCTGCACCCTTCGGCACCGTGGACGCCGCGCGCCCCAACATCTCGACCACGAGGTGGCGCGTGGTCGCCGACCTCACGAGCCTCGGATACTTCTACGAGTCGACGCGTTCGCCGAATCTGGTCTGGGTGACGCTCGCCGAACTCGATCTCTCGCCCGGCCCGGAGCTGGTTTTCGACCCCTCGGCCGATATCGCCATCGGCGGAGAGGTATCGGCGTCGTTCGTCCCGCGCGACTGAGAGCCCCACGGCGGGCTGAGGGCGCTCTGCGGCCGAGGGCCGATCGGGCCTGCCGCCCGCGCGGGCCCGGATAGGATGGGAAGGTTGATTCGAATTCACCCCTTCCCGATGGAGCAGCATGTCTGACATCAGCGCGGCCGGCGGCGCCGCGACCGGTGCGGGCGCGCAGGGCGGCGAGATCACGGTCGATACCGTGCGCCACCTCGCGGGCCTCGCGCGCATCGCCCTCACCGAGGCCGAGCTGACCTCGCTCACGAGCGAGCTCGACTCGATCCTGCACAGCATCGCCAAGGTGAGCGAGGTCGCGGGCAGTGGGGTGCCGGCGACGAGCCACCCGATCCCGATCAACAACGTGACACGCCCCGACGAGGTCGCCGACGTGCTCTCGCTCGAGCAGGCGCTCGCGAACGCGCCAGAGGCGGCCGACGGCATGTTCCGGGTCTCCTCGATCCTGGGGGAGGAGCAGTGATGGCGCACGACGTGATCCGCATGACCGCCGCCGAGCTCGCCGCCGAGCTCTCCGCCGGCTCGCTCTCCGCGGTCGACGCGGCCCAGGCGCACCTCGACCGCATCGCCGAGGTCGACGGAGAGCTCCAGGCCTTCCTGCATACGGATGCGGATGTCTCGCTCGCCGCCGCCCGCGCGATCGACGCGCGCCGCGCCGCGGGGGAGCCGCTCGGCGAGCTCGCCGGTGTACCGCTGGCGGTCAAAGACGTACTCGTCACGACCGACATGCCGGCGACCGCCGGTTCCCGCATCCTCGAGGGCTACCGCTCGCCCTACGACGCCACCGCGGTCGCCCGCGCCAGGTCCGCCGGCCTCGTGAACATCGGCAAGACCAACATGGACGAGTTCGCGATGGGCTCCTCCACCGAGAACTCGGCGTACGGGCCGACCCGCAACCCCTGGGCGACCGACCGGGTGCCGGGCGGTTCGGGCGGTGGCTCGGCCGTCGCGGTGGCCGCCTTCGAGGCCCCGCTCGCGCTCGGCAGCGACACGGGCGGCTCGATCCGCCAGCCCGCGGCTCTCACCGGCACCGTCGGCGCCAAGCCCACCTACGGCGGAGTGAGCCGCTACGGCGCGATCGCCCTCGCCTCCTCGCTCGACCAGATCGGCCCCTGCGCGCGCACCGTGCTCGATACCGCGCTGCTGCACGACGCGATCGCCGGGCACGACCATCACGACTCCACCTCGCTGCGCCGGGAGTGGCCCTCGATGGCCGCCGCGGCCCGAGAGGGAGCCGCGGGAGGCTCGCTGCGCGGGCTGCGCGTGGGCGTGGTGAAGCAGCTCATGCTCGACGGCGTGCAGTCGGAGGTGAAGGCGCGCTTCGAGGAGGCCCTCGCGCTGCTCGCCGCGGAGGGGGCGGAGATCGTCCCGATCGAGGCGCCGCACTTCGAGTACGCGGTCGCCGCCTACTACCTGATCCTGCCCGCGGAGGCCTCGAGCAACCTCGCCAAGTACGACTCGGTGCGCTTCGGCCTGCGCGTGACGCCGGACGGCAGCGCGACGGTGGAGGATGTGATGAGCGCCACCCGCGAGGTCGGCTTCGGCGCCGAGGTGAAGCGGCGCATCATCCTGGGCACCTACGCCCTCTCGGCCGGGTACTACGACGCCTACTACGGCAGCGCGCAGAAGGTGCGCACGCTGATCCAGCGCGACTTCGCCGAGGCCTTCGCCCGGGTGGACGTGATCGCCTCGCCGACCGCGCCGACGACCGCCTGGAAGATCGGTTCTCACGGCGGCGACCCCATGCAGGACTACCTGAACGACGCGACGACGATCCCCGCGAATCTCGCGGGCATCCCCGGCCTCAGCCTGCCGATCGGCACCGCCGCCGAGGACGGCCTCGCATCCGGCCTGCCGGTCGGCCTGCAGCTGCTCGCCCCCGCCTTCGAAGACGCGCGCCTCTACCGCGCCGGTGCCGCCGTGGAGCGGCTCATCGCGGACCGGGACGGCGGGGCCTTCTGGGAGCGGAGTCCGATGCTCGAAGGAGGGGCGCGCTGATGGCGAAGACCAAGCTGATGGATTTCGATCGGGCACTCGAGCTCTTCGAGCCCGTCATCGGCCTCGAGGTGCACGTGGAGCTCAACACCAAGACGAAGATGTTCAGCTCGGCGCCGAACGCCTTCGGCTCCGAGCCGAACACGAACCTCACCCCGGTGTGCCTCGGCCTGCCGGGCGCCCTGCCCGTGATCAACGACCAGGCCGTGCGCTACTCGATCAGCCTCGGGCTCGCGCTCGGCTGCGAGATCGCCGAGGTCTCGGGCTTCGCGCGGAAGAACTACTTCTACCCCGACATGGCGAAGAACTACCAGATCTCGCAGTACGACGATCCGATCGCCTTCGACGGCTCGGTCGAGATCGAGCTCGCCGGGGGCCGTGTCGTGCACGTGCCCATCGAGCGCGCGCACATGGAGGAGGACGCGGGCAAGCTCAACCACGTCGGCGGATCCACCGGCCGCATCCAGGGCGCCGAGTACTCGCTCGTCGACTACAACCGCGCCGGAGTGCCTCTCGTCGAGATCGTGACCCGTCCGATCTTCGGCGGCGAGGCCGATACGCCGGAGATCGCCGCTGCGTACGTGGCGACGATCCGCGAGATCGTGATCGCGCTCGGCATCTCGGACGCGCGCATGGAACGCGGCAACCTGCGCTGCGATGCGAACGTGTCGCTGCGGCCGCGCGGAAACGAGGGCGCGGGCATGAGCGTGCTCGGCACCCGCACCGAGACGAAGAACGTGAACTCGTTGCGCTCCGTCGAGCGCGCCGTGCGCTTCGAGATCCAGCGCCAGGCCGCGATCCTGGCCGACGGCGGCTCGATCACGCAGGAGACCCGGCACTGGCACGAGGACACTGGGGAGACCTCGCCCGGCCGTCCGAAGAGCGACGCCGACGACTACCGCTACTTCCCGGAGCCCGATCTCGCGCCGCTCACCCCTTCGCGCGACCTCGTCGAGGAACTGCGGGCGGCCCTGCCCGAGCATCCGACCGTGCGCCGTCGGCGCTTGCGCGAGGCGTGGGGCTTCTCGGAGCTCGAGTTCCAAGACGTGATCAACGCGGGCCTGCTCGGCGACATCGAGGCGACCGTCGCCGCGGGGGTGCCGCCGCAGACCGCGCGCAAGTGGTGGACGGGCGAGATCGCCCGCATCGCGAACGAGCGCTCCGCGGCGCCCTCCGAACTCATCACGCCCGCGCAGATCGCGTCGGTGGTGGAGCTCGTCGACGCGGGCACGCTGAACGACAAGCTGGCGCGACAGGTCATTCAGGGCCTGATCGACGGCGAGGGCACCGCGGGTGAGATCGTCGAGGCCCGAGGGCTCGCGATCGTCTCCGACGACGGTGCGCTCATCGCGGCGATCGATGAGGCCCTCGCGCAGCAGCCCGACGTGCTCGAGAAGATCCGCGACGGCAAGGTGCAGGCCGCCGGCGCGGTCATCGGAGCGGTGATGAAGGCGATGCGCGGCCAGGCCGACGCGGCCAGGGTTCGCGAACTGGTGCTGGAACGGGCGGCCGCTCAGGGGTAGTCTGGCCCCATGCCGGACTCCCACGACACGCGCATGCGGCCCGCCCGGGCCCACGGCTGGCACGTGCTCGGCACGCTGCCCTTCGCCGCGGCGATCTTCGTCTTCGTCAACGCGCTCTACATCTTCCTGGTCGCGCTCGGCAACATCACCGACTATGGAACGAACTACGCCTTCGTGCAGCACGTGCTGTCGATGGACACCACCAACTTCGGGCAGCCCGCCGGCGAAGGGCTGGACCCCGACGTGATGTGGCGGGCGATCGACAATCCGGTCGCCTGGAACATCGGGTACATCGGCATCATCATCGCCGAGTCGCTGGCGGCGATCCTGCTGATCGTCGCGCTCGTGTTCTTCGTCCGAGCGCTGTTCGGCAAGGCGGGTTACGGCCCGGCCCGGCTCTGGAGCACCATGGGCCTCGCACTCATCGTGCTGGTCTTCGCGGGCGGCTTCATCGCACTGGGCGGGGAATGGTTCCAGATGTGGCGGTCGGTCGCCTGGAACGGCCTCGACCCGGCGATCCGCAACGCGATGCTCGCCGGCATCGGCCTGGTGCTGCTGCATCTGCCCAGCGCTGCGTGGGAGAAGAGCGCGGCGCCGCGGCAACGGGCAGGGGAGACCGTCCGGTAGACGAGCTCGGCCCGCTCGCCGGTGGGCGAGGGATCGAGATCGTCCGCGGATCCCGCGACGGCGGCGGACGCGACACTCGTGAGGCGTCCGCTCCGATAGTGTGGGAGGCGAGAGACGAGAGGGCCTTCGACGATTCGAGGGAGTGTCCACGGAGGGTTGCATGGTCGAGCCGATCGAAGCCGCGTACTTCGTCCCAGCCGGGAACGACCGCTACCGCCCGACCGAGCACACGGGGGGCGCGTGGCGCGACGACGAGCAGCATCTGGCGCCCGTCGCGGGGCTGATGGCGCATCACATGGAGCGGTGGCGGCAGGCGAACGCCGACCCCTCGCTCGCCTTCAGCAGATTCGCCTTCGAGGTGCTCGGTCAGATCCCGCGCGATGCGGTCGAGCTCTCGACCGAGGTCGTCCGTCCGGGGCGCACCATCGAGCTGATCGAGACCACGGCGGTGATCGGCGGCCGCGCGATCATCCGCGCGCGCGGGTGGCTGCTGCAGACGTGCGACACGGGGCCCGTCGCGGGCGACGAGTTCGCGCCGATGCCTCCTCCCGAGGAGGCCATCGAGTACCCCATCGCCGAGGAATGGGCGGGCGGGTTCATCTGCAGCCTGAGCGGCCGGCACTTCGACGGAGCCAGACCCGGCCGCGGCCGCGCCTGGCTCACCACGGATCTCGCGCTCGTGGAGGGGGAGGAGTCGACCCCGCTCGCCGATTTCCTCCGCCTGGTCGACACCGCCAACGGCGTGGCGGTGAGGGTGGGGCCCAGCGAGTGGATGTTCCCGAACGTCGACCTGACGGTCCATCTGTTCCGGCAGCCGAGCGGCCGCTGGGTCGGGCTCGACACGCGCGTCGCCTTCGGGCCGCAGGGCGCCGGTCTCACCAGCTCGGTGCTGCACGACCTCCAGGGGCCGGTGGGCATGGTGCAGCAGTCGCTCACCGTGCGGCGCCTCGTCGCGGGCTGAGCCCGCGCGTTCGAGGCGGATCATGTGCGCGAGCTACGGGATCGACCTGGTCGCTGAGACCGGGCCGGTTCCCCGCGTCTCGCGCGTGCGCTTCGGTCCGATGCCCGAGCTGGAAGCGCCCGGGAATCGCGAGCGGATCGAGGCCTGGGCGGCCTCGGAGGGCGGCCGCGCCCGCATCACCGGCCGCATCGCCCGCAACCTCAACCCGTTGATCCGTGCCCGTCGGGGCGCGCGTGAGCTCGCCTTCGGCTGGTGGTGGCTGCACGTGAACGGCCGACCCGCCGAGTACAGCGCCTTCAACTCGCGCGACGACCGGCTGCTCGCCAGCTGGCGCGAGCCCTTCCAGCGCCGCGCGCTGCTGCCCGCGACCTGGTACGTCGAGAAGGGGCGCGTGTTCGGGCTGCCGGAGGGCGAGGCCTTCGGCATCGCGGCGATCACCGCGACCGTGCCGCAGCCGGACGGCGGCGAGCTGGTCACCTACTCGATGGTCACCCGGGACGCGGTGGGTGCGGCGGCGGAGACGCACCCGCGGATGCCGCTCATCCTGCCCCGAGAGTTCCACGACGAATGGCTCGACGAGTCCCGCGCCGGCGATGCGGGACTCGTCGCGAGCGCGAAGCGGGCCTCCGAGCGCCTCGCCGCCGTCGTTCGGCTCGTCTCGAGGGACGGGTCGAAGGCCGCGCCGCCCGCCCAGCCCGTGCTCTTCTGATCCGCCGCCCGGGCTATCCCAGTCCGTCGGCGTAGACGTGCAGGGCGTCGCGCACGAACTCCGCGCCGTGCGCGTGCGCCCGGGTGTAGTTCGCGGCGAAGCGCGGATCGGCGACGTACATGTCGGCGAGGGAGCGGATCGCGCCCGCCTCCGGGCGCCGACCCTGCCACCCGATGGCGATCCAGTCGACGTGGCGCGCGGCGATCCGCTGCGCCGTCTCGCCCGCGGCGGACTCGCCTGCCGCGATCGCGGCATCGTAGTCGTCCTGGATGCGCAGGTGCTGCTCGCCGAACTGCCGCCTCTCGTCCTCGCCGAGGCGCTTCCACCAGTCGTCGCCGCGCTGCCACGCGGCATCGCCCCAGCGCTCGCGCACCTCCTGCTCGTACCGGCTGTGATCGAATCCCTCGAACATCTGCTCGGCCATGGGTACTTCTCCTCTGCTCAACGCGTCGATGGTGGTGGTGACCGAGGCGATCTGCGCATCGAGGCGGCGTCGCTCGCGGCGCAGCTGCGCGACGTGGCGCTCGAGCGCCTCGACGTCCTCCGCGTCGCCCGCCAGCACCTCGGCGATCGCGGGGATGCCGAGGCCAGCCCGCGCAGCAGCAGGATGCGCTGCAGCCTGACGAGCGCCGGCCCGTCGTAGAAGCGACGTCCGCCGCGGTCGGTGCGGCTCGGGGCCAGCAGGCCGACCGCGTCGTAGTGGCGCAGTGCGCGGGAGGTGACCCCCGCGAGCCTCGCGACCTCCTGAATCGGGTGCTCCACGGTCCGCCCCCTCGCGTGCGATGCGCCGACGATCGCGGTGATCGTCCGGTCGTGGATCACGCTACAGCTTGACGTAGCGTCAACTGCAAGCGGGGTCGTCGGAATGCTCCGGCCGGCTCAGCTCGACGATGCGGTGTCGATGTCGAGGATGCGCAACTCCGCCAGTCTCTCCGCGAGTCGCTCGGTGTCAGTGCGGCTCCAGCCCTCCGACGGGAGGATGCTCGCCCAGGCGTAGGCCGGCGCCTGCCCGAACTCGTGGCCCTGGCCGTCGGGCACGCCTGAGGCGAGCTGATCCACCGCCAGCTGCAGCGCCGTCACCACCGGCACCCATACCATCGCATCCGGCACCCCGGGCCCGCGCTCGCCGCGCAGCCACTCGGGCGGGGAGAGCGCGATGTCGAAGTCGAGCCAGGTGACCGGGTCGTTCGCCTGCTGCAGGTAGCCGACCCGGGGCGCGGCCCAGGCCCCGTCGCCCGGCCAGTCGGCCCCATCGGCGGAGAAGCGCACCGTCTCGCCTCCGTCGTACACCGGCAGGTGGATGGGGGAACCCGGATTCCGCGCCGCGGTGAACTGCGCCCACAGCACGTTGTTGGCGGTCGGCCCGACGTAGAGCGCGCCGTCCGTGCGCGCCGCCAGATCCTGCGCGCTGCCGAAGGCGCCCTCCGAGCCGTAGGAGCCGAGGCTCTCGCCGCTCGCGACGAGCAGCGGCCGCTCGCCCTCGGGCAGCGCGTCCCACCGCGCGTACACCGCCTCGAACAGCTCGCGCCCGGCCTCCCGCGCCCGCTGCGAGTCGACGAGGTACGACATCCAGCTCGGCAGATACGAGTACTGCATCGACACGGTCGCCGTGTCGCCGCCCCACATGAACTCGAGCGCGCGCGCCTGGTTCTCGTTCACCCAGCCGCGCCCCGTGCCGGTCACCACGTTCAGCACCGCCCGGTCGAAGGCGCCCGTGCGCTCCAGCTCCTGAACCGCGGTCGCCGCCTGCTCCCGGAGATCCAGCTCGCCCTCGGTGCCGCCGCCGACGTAGACGCGGATCGGCTGCAGCGCCGGGCGCTCGGCGTCGGCCCCCGAGCCGGCCGCGGCGGATCCCCCCTCGTCCACGAACTCGGCGATCTGCGCGGCCGTCGGCGCGTTGGCGATGAACACCCGGCCCTGCCGGCCGAGCTCCGCCCAGCTCACGGCGCTGCCGGGCCCCGCGGAGAGCTCGGCGACGGTCGGCGGCGCGACGTCGTCGAGGAACTCGTCGTTCGTGACGAGGAAGGAGGCGTCGAGCGCCTCGGCCACCCGGCCGACGGCGACGCCGCGCACCAGCGCGTACGAGCCCCAGGCGACGAGCAGGGCGCCCAGCACCACCGCGACGGCGCGGGGGAGGAACCGGTCGATGCGGAGGATCAGCCAGCGCCCCGCGCCGCGCACCGCCCGTGAGATCACGAGCAGCAGGGCGAACACGACGGCGCCGGCGGCGACGGCGATGGCGAGCTGCCAGGCCGGCACCGGCTCCATCCCGATCTCGGCCCGCTGCCGCCGCTGCCAGTCGTGCGAGAGCCACAGCATCACCGCCGATCCGAGAACCGCGACGACGGCGAAGACCTGCCAGGCGCGGCGACGGACGGCCGCGCCCGGGACGACGCCGACGCCGCGGCCGATCCACCCGACGAACGCCCCCGCGCCGTAGCCGAGCAGCGCCGCCGCGGCGCACAACACTCCCTGGAAGAGCGCGGTCCGCGGCAGCAGCGACGGCGTGAGGGCGAGCCAGGCGGCGGCGAGCCCGATCGCGGCGGGCAGCAGCGGCATGCGCCAGGGGCGGATGATCGGAGGCGCGGCCATGGGACCAGCGTAGTCCCGCTCAGGCGGCGGCCGGCGGCGCGCCGACGCCGCGATCGGTGAAGGCGTCGCGCGGCACGAAGCACAGCAGCACCGCCGCGACGAGCGCCGTGAGCCCGCAGATCGCCCACACCGTCATGTAGCCCTCGAGGGATCCCGCCGTGCCGCCGGCGGCCGCGCCGGCCACGCCCTGCATGAGGACGATGCCGAACACGGCCGAGGCGATCGCCCCGCCGACCGTCTTCACCGAGTTCGTGAGCCCCGTCGCGACGCCGGTCTGCGTCGCCGGAGCCGCCGAGGCGGCCGCGGGCGGGAGCGCAGCGACGAGGGCGCCCGAGCCGAGACCCGCGATCATCATGTTCGCCACGGCCTGCAGATAACCGTCGTGGAAGGGCAGGAACAGCAGGTAGCCGATGCCGACGAGCCCCGCGGCGCAGATCAGCGTGACGCGCGGCGTGAACCAGCGCGAGAACTTCGGGTACAGCAGCGCGCCCGCGATCATGGCGACGAGGTAGAGGCCGATGATGAGCGAGGTCTCGAAACCCGTCGTGCCGAGGCCGTAGCCGACCTCGGCGGGATCGGTGCGGGCGAAGGTCGACAGCGGAGCCTGCGCGCCGAGCACGCTCACGCCGAAGAGGCCCGCGGTGAGGAAGATCGGGGCGAGCGCGGGGGAGCGGAACATGCGCACGTCGATGAGCGGATCGGGATGGCGCAGCTCGTAGAGCGCGAAGGGCACCAGCAGGGCGACGCCGAGCAGGGCGACGCCCCACGCGAGCGGATCGGCGGCGCCGTTGAGGCGCAGGAGGCTGAGGCCTCCCGTGAACGCGATGAGGGCGAGCGAGACGAGCGAGAGGCCCACGACGTCGAGCCGCCCGCCCGGGTGCTGATCCGCCTCCCGCACGCCGAAGGCGATGACGAAGAAGCACGCGACCACGAGCAGGGCGGGCACGAGCAGCACGATCCAGAGCGGGAGCAGGTCGACGAGCCTGCCGCCGGCGAGCGCGCCCGCGATCGCTCCGATCTCGAGGAAGGCGACGAGGATGCCCGCGGCGCGGGCCGTGAGCAGCGCCCCGCCCTCGCGCCCCCGCGTGCGCGACCAGATGATGGCGATCTCGAGGGGCAGCCAGACGACGTAGAAGCCCTGCAGCGTCCAGGCGACGAGGAAGACCGCGAAGGAGTCGGTGAACGGCAGCGCCAGCGAGGCGAGCGCGGTGAGCGCGGTCGACCACAGCAGCATGCGCTTGTGGCCGAACATGTCGCCGAGCTTCGCGAACGCGGGCACGACGAGGGCCGAGAGCATCAGCTGCGTGCCCTCGAGCCAGTTGACGTCGGCGTCGTGGATGCCGAGGTGCCTGGCGATGTCGGTGAGCATGGGCGTGTAGTAGCCCTGCAGCACGCCGCTCGTGAACTCGACGAATGCGAGGAAGCCGACGACGCCGGTGAGCGCGCCGAGCCTGATCTTCCGGGCCCGCGCCGACGCCCCGGGCGACGTCCGCGCCGCGCCGGCTCCCGTCGCAGCGCTCATGCCGGCATCCCTTCGATGAGGGCGCGGTGGAAGCGCTCGCCGCGCGCGAGCTCGGAGACCGCGACCCGCTCGTCGACCCCGTGGATCGCCGCGCGCTGCTCCGCGTTCATCATCAGGGGCGCGAAGCGGTACGTCGCCGGGCAGAAGCCGTGGAAGTGGCGGGAGTCCGTCGCGGCCATGGTCACGTAGGGCACGGCGACCGCCTCGGGGTGCGAGGCCCGCACCGCACGGACGATGAGCGCGAACTGCGGCCCGGTCGAGGGCGACTCGGGACTCGCATCGTTGCCCTCCAGCACCTCGACCCGCACTCCTCGATCCCGGATCCTGCGCCGCAGCCGCTTCGCCGCCCCGTGCACGGTCTCGCCCAGCGCGAGCCGGAGGTTCACGGTCGCGCTCGCCCGGGAAGGCAGCACGTTGTCCGCAGTGCCGCCCGCGAGCCTCGTCGGCGCGATCGTCGTGCGCACGAGCGCCGCGGCCTCCCCGCCGAGGGCCGCGAAGACCCGAGCGTTCAGCCAGGGCCAGGCGGCCAGCAGCCGGTAGAGCGGGCGCCCGACGCCCCGGCTGCGGGCCGCGAGGAGGCCGAGCATGCGCGAGATCGCCCGCGGGACCCGGGCCGGGAAAGTGCCCGGCGTCAACCGGTTCACGGCGCGGGCCACGCGGCCCACCGCGGTGAGCGGGGGCGGCACGGAGGCGTGGCCGCCGTCGCCGCGCGCGCTGATCCGCACCGTCGCGATGCCCTTCTCGCCGACGCCCACCATGGCGGCGCTGCCCGTCACGAAGGGCAGCGGGGCGTCGGTGACCGCACCGCCCTCGTCGACGACGATCCACGGCGTGATGCCGCGGCCGTGCAGCGTCTCGGCGATCTCCCGGGCCGCGTTCCCGAAGGTCTCCTCGTTGCCGCCGAACGAGAGGTAGACGTCGCGGGCGGGGGTGAAACCCGCCGCGAGCAGATTCTCGACGGCCTCGAGCAGCACGAGCAGCGGTCCCTTGTCGTCGAGTGCCCCGCGCCCGTGCACGAAACCGCCCTCGATCCGCCCCTCGAAGGGCGGGAAGCTCCAGCCGTCGTCCGCGTCGACCGGCACGACGTCGTAGTGCGCCATGAGGACCGCGGGATCCGCCGCCGAATCGTCGCCCCGCCACCGGAACAGCAGTCCGAGATCGGTGATCCGCTCGCGGTCCAGCCGCTCGTGCACGAGCGGGTAGAGCTCTTCGAGCAGGGAGACGAAGGCCTCGAAGGGCGCGGTGCCGCGCTCCTCGAGCTCGGCCGAGACGGTGGGCAGCTGGATCATGCGGGAGAGCCTCGAGGCTGCGCCCTCACGGGGCGTGACGACGGCGTCGGACATGGCCCCAGCGTAGTGGATCCGCGACCCCGTGCGGGGCCGCGGATCCGATGCCGTGCGATGCTGCGACTAGGCGCGCGTGACGACCGTCGTGCGCGGTAGCGACTGCAGCACGCCGTGGCTCACCGAGCCGAGCAGCAGGCGCGAGAGGCCGCCCCGGCCGCGGCTGCCCACGACGATCATGTCGGCGTCCTCGGCGGCCTGCAGCAGGGCCGAGACCGGGGGAGCCTGCACGATCTTGCGCTCGAGCACCAGATCGGGATAGCGCTCGGCGAGGCCGGCGGTGCCGATCGCGATGGCCTCTTCGGCGGCGGCGCGCTGCGAGTCGACGAGCTCCTCGCTCCACAGGTACTCGAGGCCCGGGGTGAGCGGCGGCATCCAGGCGTAGACCGCGATGAGCGGGACGCCCCGGAACGAGGCCTCCTCGGCGGCGAAGGCGATCGCCTTGCGCGCGGACTCGGACCCGTCGATGCCGACGACCACGCCCGGACGCGGCGTGCCCGGCACCACGAACGGCACCACGGCGACGGGGCAGTGCGCCACGGCCGCGATCTTCACCGCGCGGGTGCCGAAGAAGGAGCCCGCCATCTTGCTGCCGGAGTGCGCGCCGAGGATCACGAGGTCGGCGTGCTTCGACGCCTGCTCCACCTCGGCGATCGGGTGTCCGACGAGCGCGGTGCCGGTGATGACCCCGGTGAACCCGGCGGCCTTGGCGTACTCGATCTCGAGGGCGAGCATCTGCTCGGAGGCCTCCTGCGCCTCGGAGAGGAATGCGACGCTCTCGGAGAGGAACGAGTCGTCGGCGACGTAGAGCAGCTCGACGTGCGCGCCGCTCTGCGCGGCCCGGGCGAGGCCCCAGTCGAGGGCGACGCGGCTCTGCTCGGAGCCGTCGACTCCGATGATGTACTTCTCAGCCATTGACGGGCCTTTCTCTCGATGCGGTGCTGGTCCGTGCCGCGGGCTCAGCCCTGGAGCGCGGGGAGGTGCGCGGGGTGGTTGCCGGCGAGCTGCTCGATGATGCGCACCACCTGGCAGCTGTAGCCGTACTCGTTGTCGTACCAGACGTAGATCACGGCGCTGTCGCCGGTCGCGATCGTGGCGAGGCCGTCGACGATGCCCGCGCGGTTCGAGCCGACGAAGTCGGTCGAGACGATCTCGGGCGACTCGACGTAGTCGATCTGCGTGCGCAGCGCGCCGGTGAGCGCCACCTGCTCCATCAGCCCGTTGATCTCGTCGACCGAGACCTCGCGCTCGAACTGCAGGTTCAGCACCGCCATCGACACGTCGGGGGTGGGCACGCGGATCGCGTTGCCGGTGAGCTTGCCCTCGAACTCGGGCAGCGCCTTCGCCACCGCCTTCGCGGCGCCGGTCTCGGTGAGCACCATGTTCAGCGCCGCCGAGCGGCCGCGGCGGTCGCCCTTGTGGAAGTTGTCGATGAGGTTCTGGTCGTTCGTGTACGCGTGCACGGTCTCGACGTGGCCGCGCTTCACGCCGAACTCGTCGTTCAGCACCTTGAGCACGGGGGTGATCGCGTTCGTGGTGCAGGAGGCGGCCGAGAGGATCTTCTGCTCGTCGGTGATCCGGTCGCTGTTGACGCCGTAGACGACGTTCAGCATGTCGCCCTTGCCCGGCGCCGTGAGCAGCACGCGGGCGATGCCCCGGTTCTGCAGGTGCTGGCCGAGGCCCTCGGCGTCGCGCCACTTGCCGGTGTTGTCGACGAGGATCGCGTTCTCGATGCCGTACCGCGTGTAGTCGACGCTGGCCGGGTCGTTCGAGTAGATCACCTGGATGCGCACGCCGTTGGCGATGATCGCGTCCTCGTCCTCGAGCACCTTGATGATGCCGTTGAAGGGGCCGTGCACCGAGTCGCGGCGCAGCAGGTTGGCGCGCTTGACCAGGTCGTTCTCGGCGCCCTTGCGCACGACGATCGCGCGCAGGTTCAGACCGTTGCCGCTGCCCGAGTGCTCGATGATGATGCGGGCGAGGAGACGGCCGATGCGGCCGAAGCCGTAGAGCACGACGTCGGTGCCGGCGCTCTGCCGACCGTCGAGCACGGGGGCCAGCTGCTCGCGCAAGTAGGACTCGAGGTCGTCCGTGCCCGAGGCGCGGAAGCCGTTGGCGAGGCCCGCGAGGTCGACCGAGACGGGGCCCGGCTGGATCGCCGCCAGCGACTCGATCACGGCCGAGGTCTCGGCGAGCGAGAGCTCCACCTCGTCGATCTTGCGGGCGTAGCTGTGCGCGCGGATGATGTCGATGGCGGATCGGCCCACCAGCGAGCGCCCGTGCACCGACATGACGACGTCGTGCTCCCGGTAGAGCTGCCCGATCAGCGGGATCATCCGCTCCGCGAGTTCCTGCTTGGCGTTCCAGGCCTCCAGTTGAGCTTCAGCGCGCTGATTCATGTGGGGGTCGGTCCCTTTCTGCTTCCGAGAGTCGCGGCTCACCGCCGCCGCCGTCTGGGCGTCTCCTTCCAGTATCCCATGCGCATCGGGCTTCGTCGGGCCGACGCCGAGAGTCGCATCCGATGCTCAGGCGGGCCCGATTCTCGATAGCCTCGAGCCATGAGCGATTGGAAGCTGAGGGATCTGCGCCGGGTCTGCGAAGAGCTGTGGCCCGAGGGCGCCGCCGAGAGCTGGGACCGGGTCGGCCTCGTCACCGGGCGCGACGACGCACCGCTCCGGCGCGTGCTGCTCGCGGTCGACGCCGTGCGCGACACGGTCGACGAGGCGCTCGAGTGGGGCGCCGACGCGCTGCTCTCGCACCACCCGCTGCTGCTGCGCGGCGTGCACACGCTGGCCGAGGACACGGCGAAGGGTGCGCTCGTCGCCTCGCTGATCCGCGGCGGCTGCGCGCTCCTCGCCGCCCACACGAACGCCGACGCCCCCGAGGGCGGCGTGAGCGATGTGCTGGCGTCCCGCCTGGGACTCGTCGGATCCGCGCCGATCGTGCCGGGGCCCGACCCGTACTCCGGCATCGGCCGGGTCGGGCGTCTCGAGCGGCCCGAGCCGCTCGTCGCCTTCGCCTCGCGGGTCGCAGGCATCCTGCCCCCGACCGTGAGCGGAGTGCGGGTCGCGGGCGATCCGGACCGCCTCGTCTCCCGCGTGGCGCTGTGCGGCGGCGCGGGGGACAGCCTGCTCGACCACCCGGCCGTGCGCGGGGCCGACGCCTATGTTACGAGCGATCTGCGGCACCACCCGGCGCAGGAGTCGCTCGAGCTGTCGCTCGCCGCGGGCGGGCCCGCGCTGCTCGACGTGGCCCACTGGGCCGCCGAATCGCTGTGGCTCGACGGGGCGGCGGAGCGCCTGAGCGCCGCGCTGCCCGGCGTCGAGTTCCGCGTCAGCCGGCGGTGCACCGATCCCTGGGGCTTCGCCGTCGGCGCGGTCGGCGGCGCCACCGGCGCCGATGCGAGCGCGGGCGCCCCGGGCGCGGAGTAGGGTGGAGCCATGAAGGCCAGCCCACGCCAGCAGCAGCTGCTGCTCGACCTGCAGGATCTCGACAACGCGCAGGCGCGGGCGCGCAGGCGGCGCTCCCAGCTCCCCGAGCGGGCCGAGCTCGCAGGCCTGCAGGGCGAGCACGCCGCCGCCAAGGAGGCGTTCATGGAGGCGCAGCGCGAGCTCGATGCGCAGAGCGCCGACATCGCCCGGCTGGAGAGCGACGTCGAGACCGTGCGGCAGCGACGCGCGCGCGACGAGCAGCTGCTCGCGGCGAGCACCTCGCCCAAGGAGGCGCAGGCGCTGCAGGGCGAGCTCGAGACCCTCGCGCGGCGGCAGACCGAGCTCGAGGACCGCGAGCTCGAGCTCATGGAGGCCAACGAGGAGACGCGGGTCGGCTTCGACGCGGCCGCGGCCGCGCTCGCGGGCGTCGACGCGCGCAGAGCCGAGCTCGAGGCGGCGATCGCGCAGGCCGAACGGGGCGTCGACGCGGAGCTGGCCGGACTCGCC
Organism: uncultured Leucobacter sp.; assembly: GCA_937872275.1. Lineage (GTDB taxonomy): Bacteria > Actinomycetota > Actinomycetes > Actinomycetales > Microbacteriaceae > Leucobacter. The sequence goes on from CALMSE010000058.1 coordinate 23,877, forward strand.
GAGCAGCGCGCGGGGCTCGCCGCCGAGCTGCAGCGCGATCTGCTCGATCTCTACGAGCAGCTGCGAGGCCGCATCGGCGTGGGTGCGGCCCGGCTGCGCGGCAACGTCTCGGAGGCGAGCAACATGGCGCTCGCTCCCGCGGAGCTCAGCGACATCCGCGCCACGGCGCCCGACGAGATCGTGTTCTGCCCGGGGACGGGGGCGATCCTCGTCCGCGATTTCGCGGAATAGGGCTTCCTCTCCCGCTGACCCCGGGGTGTCCTCCGAGACACCCCCGTTTCGCCAGCATGCACCCCGCAGTCTCGGGGTGGGCTCCTCCGGTCCGGGACTCGAATCGTCGCCCAACTCGGAGATCGGTGACCGGGTGCGAGGTTCGGGCCGCTCCTCCGCTCCGAACTGCGGGGAACCACGACCGGCATCGCCCGGGGAGAAGCCAAGGGGAATGGGCCGGCCGTACGCCGGGTTCTGTCCCGCTCCGCCGAAGCATCGCGGTGACGGTCATCTCTCTCGGCCCGCCGTTGCCGACGGGCTCTAGCGGCCTACCCGAAGACTCGGCGAGCAGCGTCATCGTCTTCTGTCTGGCCTTGCTGCGAACGAGGTTTGCCTAGCCGCCCGTGTCGCCACGAACGCTGGTGGTCTCTTACACCACCCTTTCACCCGGACCGTCCCGGCTGAGCCGGGAGGGCTGGTCTGCTCTCTGTTGCACTTTCTCGCGGGTTGCCCCGGGTGGGTGTTACCCACCATTCTGCTCTGTGCAGCCCGGACGTTCCTCGGCACGACCGCCGCAAGCGGCGACGCGACGCGACCGTCTCACCGACCCATTCCGAGAACGATCCTACTCCGAGAGCGTCAGTATCTCCACGCCCGACTCGCGCACCGCGATCGTGTGCTCGAACTGCGCCGTCAGGCTGCGATCCTTCGTGACCGCGGTCCAGCCGTCGCCCCACATGTCCCATTCGTGGGTGCCGAGGGTCAGCATCGGCTCGATCGTGAAGACCATGCCCGGCACGATGAGGTCGTCGAAGCGCGGCGCCGAGTCGTAGTGCGGGATGATGAGCCCGGTGTGGAACGAGGACCCCACGCCGTGGCCGGTGAAGTCGCGCACGACGCCGTAGCCGAAGCGCTTCGCGTAGGTCTCGATGACCCGCCCGATCACGTTCACCCGCCGGCCGGGCGCGACGGCCTTGATGCCGCGTCCGAGCGCCTCCTCCGTGCGCTGGAGCAGCAGATCCGCCTCCTCCGACACCTCGCCGACGCGGAAGGTGCGGTTCGTGTCGCCGTGGTATCCGTCGCGGTACGCCGTGATGTCGACGTTCACGATGTCGCCCTCGCGCAGCACCGTGTCGTCCGGGATGCCGTGGCAGATGACCTCGTTCACCGAGGTGCAGCACGATTTCGGGTAGCCGCGGTACCCGAGCGTCGAGGGGTAGGCCCCGTGCGAGACCACGAACTCGTGCGCGATGCGGTCGAGTTCGTCGGTCGTCACGCCCGGCCGCACGGCCTCGCCGACGGCGTCGAGCGCCCGCGAGGCGATCCTCCCCGCCGCGCGGATCAGCCCGATCTCGTCCTCGGAGTAGGTGTTGTCCCCGTCGTAGGGCGGGGGCGCCTCCAGCCCGACGTAGGGCGGACGGGTGATGTCGGCGGGAACCCGCCGCGAGGGCGAGAGCGCGCCGGGAATGATTCGGCCGTGGGCGTCGAAGGGCATAGGCTCATTCTAGGGAGTGCGGACCGGCCGGGCCGGTTCCGGCTCCGGCCGCTTCGGCGGGGTTCGCAGGTGGAATCCGACAAGACGGGAGAGCGATCGTGAGCAAGAAGGACTGGGGTATCGACGATCCGGCCGAGACCTACTGGTACAACACCAAGACGGGCGAGGTCGAGGAGGGCCCGCAGTCCCTCGCGGTGGATCGCCTCGGTCCCTTCGCCACCCGCGAGGAGGCCGCCCGGGCTCCCGAGGTCGTCGCCGAGCGCGCCCGCAAGTGGGCCGAGGAGGACGCGGCGGAGGACTGAGATTCTCCGCCTTCCCGCAGCCCATCGACCGGCGCCTGCCGATAGTCTGAAGCCCTGATGAACCCCTGATCCGACGAAGGGAGCCGGCGTGAGCAAGCAGCGAGATTTCGTTCTGCGCACCATCGAGGAGCGCGGGGTGAAGTTCGTGCGACTGTGGTTCACCGATGTCGCCGGCACCCTGAAATCGGTCGCGCTCGCGCCTGCGGAGGTCGAGGGCGCGTTCGGCGAGGGGATCGGCTTCGACGGCAGCGCCATCGAGGGCATGACGCGGGCGTACGAGAGCGACCTGCTGGCGATCCCGGATCCCTCGACCTTCCAGCTGCTGCCCTGGCGCAGCAGCACGGAGCCGACCGCGCGCATGTTCTGCGACATCGCCACACCCAACGGCGAGCCCGCGGCGGCGGATCCCCGCAACGTGCTGAAGCGCACGCTCGCCCGGGCGGCGGAGCAGGGCTTCACCTTCTACACGCACCCCGAGATCGAGTTCTACCTGCTGAGGTCGAAGGACTTCGGGCCGGAGGGCCCGCAGCCGGTCGACCGGGCAGGCTACTTCGACAACGTGCCCGGCGGCACGGCGCACGACTTCCGCCGCGAGAGCGTCAACATGCTCGAGGATCTCGGCATCTCGGTCGAGTTCAGCCACCACGAGGGCGGGCACGGGCAGAACGAGATCGACCTGCGCTACGCCGACGCGCTCACGACGGCCGACAACATCATGACCTTCCGCACGGTGGTGAAGGAGGTCGCGATCAGCCAGGGGGTGCACGCCACCTTCATGCCCAAGCCGCTCGCGGGGCAGCCGGGCAGCGGCATGCACACGCACCTCTCGCTGTTCGAGGGCGACGTCAACGCCTTCTACGACCCCGCCGCCAAGTACCAGCTCTCGCAGACCGGCCGCCGGTTCGTCGCGGGCATCCTGCGCCACGCACCCGAGTTCACCGCGGTGACCAATCAGTACGTCAACTCGTACAAGCGGCTCTGGGGCGGCGACGAGGCTCCTTCCTTCGTGAGCTGGGGGCACAACAACCGCTCGGCGCTCGTGCGCGTGCCGATGTACAAGCCCGGGAAGGGCGGCAGCGCCCGCGTCGAGTACCGCGGCATCGACAGCGCCGTGAACCCCTACCTGGGCTTCTCGGTGCTGCTGGCCGCGGGGCTCCGCGGCATCGAGCAGGAGTACGAGCTGCCCGGCGAGGCGGAGCACAGCATCTGGGCGCTGAGCGACGGGGAGCGCCGGGCGATGGGCTTCGATCCGCTGCCGACGAGCCTCGACCACGCGCTCGCGGTGATGGAGCGCAGCGAGCTGGTCGCCGAGACGCTGGGCGAGCAGGTGTTCGCCTACCTCATCCGCGAGAAGCGGCAGGAGGTCGAGGCGTACCGCAACCAGATCACGCCCTACGAGCTCGAGACCATGCTCGACATCATCTGAGCGGATCGCGATGCCCAGGGTTCCTGCCGCGCTCACGCTCGGGCAGCTCGCGCGCGCCGGCTTCCAGGAGCTCGGGGAGTCGCGGGATGCGCTCACCGCGCTGGCACGGGGGGTGGATCGCCCGGTCGTCGAGTTGCTCGAGGCCTTCGGGCGGGCGGCCGATCCCGACGCGGCGCTCGGTCGCATCGGCGAACTCGCCGACCGTCACCCCTCGCTCGTGCGCGGCCTCCGCGAGGCCGAGTGGCGGCGGCTGACCCTGCTCGTGGGGGCGTCGCCGGCGCTCGGCGACTTCTTCGTGCGCCGGCCCGAGCGCCTCGCGGAGATCCTGGCCCGAGGCGGCAGGCTGCCCTCCGACGAGGAGTCGGCGTCCGAACTGCTCGCGGCGGTGGGGTCGCTCGATGCCGAGGCCGGCTGGGTCGCGCTGCGGGTGCGCTACCGGGAACTGCTCGCCGAGGCGATGCTCTTCGACCTCGAGCGCGGCGCGCGCGGCGAGGCTGCGGAGGCCTTCACCGGGGTCTCGGCGACGCTGTCGGGCCTCGCCGCGGCGGCGCTCGAAGCCGCGCTCGCCGTGGCTCGCAGA
>CALMSE010000059.1 GCA_937872275.1 uncultured Leucobacter sp.
CTGGGCCCCGCAGAGGAGGCGCTGCGGGGCCCGGTGGCGTGGGTGTTCGGCAACGAGGCGCACGGCCTCTCGGAGGCGGATCGCGCCGTAGCCGACCGCGCGCTGCGCCTGCCGCTGTACGGCGAGGCCGAGTCCCTCAACCTCGCGGTCGCGGCGAGCGTCTGCCTCTACACCACGGCCTTCGCGCAGCGGGCGGAGCGGGCGTAGCGGACCGCCCGGCCGAGCGCCCGCTCAGCTGTACCAGGTGGGCTGAGGGATCTCGCCCAGCAGCACGTACTTGCCGACCTCGTGCTTCTTGTAGGGCAGCGGATCGTGCAGGCTGTGAGTGCGGAGGTTGCGCCAGTAGATGTCGAGGCCCACGGAGTTCGCGCTGGCCCGCGCGCCGGTCAGCTCGAAGATCTTGGTCGCGACCTCCAGCCCGTCCTCGACGATGCGCAGCTTGCCAGCCGCGACCCTGACGGCGAGTTCTCCGCGTCGGCGCTCCGTGAGCTCCTCTCGGGGGGCGTGCAGCACCTCGCCGATCTCCAGGTCGATCTGATCGATGAGCGCGGCGTCGGCCCACAGCTTCGAGGCGAGCTCGCCGTAGCCCTCGAGCACGTAGAACTCCTCGGTGCCGCGCTGCTTGCTCTCGCCGCCGTAGGGCCAGGCGCGGGTGTACTCGCGGGTGTACGCCGCCGCGGTGCGGAGGGCGCCCTCGGCGATGCCGAGGTAGAGGTTGTTGAAGAGGGCCTGCAGCGCCGGCACGTTGAGGGTGTTGTACACCAGCGGCTGATAGACCTTGTCGACGAAGCCCGCGGCAGACGCCCAGTCGGTGCGGACGTCGCGGATCTCGACGGATCCCGACTCGGTGAGCCGCTGGCCGAGGTTGTCCCAGTCGCCCGCGAAGACGATGCCGGGCTGATCGGTGGGCACGATGGCGAAGACGTGGGTCTCGGTGCCCTCGAGCACGCCCTCCAGCACGGTGAGGTCGGCGACGCGGCCGCCGGTGGAGAAGGACTTGGAGCCGTTGAAGACCAGCTCGTCGCCGTCCTCCGTGATCACGAGGTCCGCGTCGCGGGGGTTCACCGCGCCGCCGAAGAAGAAGTTGTTCGAGGTGTACAGCTCTTCGACGGCCTCGATCTGCGCCTCGGTGCCCACGAGCCGCGCGGCCCACGCCCAGAGGTAGTGGTAGCCGAGCAGCTGACCGATGGAGCCGTCGGCGCGCCCGATGATGCGCACGATCTTGCTCACGACGTGCCACGGCAGCTCGGCGCCGCCGAAGGCCTTCGGCCCGAGCACGGTCACCAGCCCCGCGCTCTTCAGCAGCTGGATCTCGGCGTGGGGCGGCTGGTTGGCCCGATCGCGTTCCACCGCATCGGCGGCGAGGATGTCGGCGACCTCCTCGGCCCGCGCGAGCCACTGCTCCGCGGTCTCGGGGCGGGGCAGTTCGCTCCAGCGGTCGAGGAGTCGCTCGGGGGCCGTCGTGGCGTCGGTCGTGGTGCTCATGGGATGGTCCTTTCGGTCGGGATGGGCGTCGACACCCGGGCGGTGCCGTCGGTCTTGAGCGGAACACTACGAGCGCCGAGGTGCGGCGTTCAAGCACCGGCGGGCAGTATGACGCCGCGCGTCTTCCCGTGACGCGGATGACGAAACCCGGCGTCACGGGGCGTCAACTTCCTGTCGCCGCGGCCGAGGGCGAACCTAGACTGCCCGGGAACGGCGAGAGCATCCGCACCCGCGGGGCTCCTCGCCCGCAGCCCGCACACCGCGCAGCCCGCGCCCCGCAGAGCAAGGAACTCCGATGACCCAGATCCCCGACCGCCTCCGCGACGAGGTCTCCGCCGGCACCGACTACGAGGAGCTGGCGTCGCGCTTCCGTCCGCTGTTCGCCCGCATCGCCGAGAGTGCGCTCCTGCGGGAGCAGGATCGCGTGCTGCCCCGCGAGGAGGTCGCGCTGCTCGCCTCCGCGGGATTCGGGGCGGTCCGCGTGCCGCGCCGGTACGGCGGAGCGGGCGCCTCCCTGCCGCAGCTGATCGAGCTGCTCACCGAGCTCGCAGCGGCAGACTCGAACCTGCCGCAGGCCCTGCGCGGACACTTCGCCTACGTCGAGGATCGTCTGAACCAGCACGCGACCGCCGACCAGTCGGCGTGGTTCTCCCGCTTCGTCGCGGGGGAGATCGCCGGCAACGCCTGGACCGAGGTCGGCGACGTGCTCGTCGGCGAGGTGAACACCAAGGTTCGCGGCACGGCCGACGGCCTCGTGGTGGACGGCACCAAGTACTACAGCACCGGCAGCATCTTCGCCGACTGGCTCGATGTGTACGCCGAGCGCGAGGAGGACGGCGTCCCCGTCATCGCGATCGTGCGGGCCGAGCAGGAGGGCGTCACGATCCTCGATGACTGGGACGGCTTCGGGCAGCGCACCACCGGCAGCGGCACCGCGGTGCTCGAGCGGGCCAGGGTCGAGCCCGAGAACATCACGGTGTTCGAGGATCGCTTCCGCTACCAGACCGCGTTCTACCAGCTGGTGCACCTGGCCACGCTGGCGGGCATCGTGACGGGCGCGGCCGAGGCGGTCGCGCGCGAGGCGCATGCGCGCACGCGCGTGTTCAGCCACGGCTCGAGCCCGATCTGGCGGGAGGATCCGCTCGTCCAGCAGACCGTGGGCGTCGCCACGGCGCAGGGCTTCGCCGCGCGCGCCGTCGCGGTGCGCTCGGCGGAGGCGTCGCAGGAGGCCTACCTCGCCCGCTTCCTGGACGACGCCGAGGCCGAGGAGCGCGCCAATCAGCGCGCCGAGCTCGATTCCGCGCAGGGCCAGATCGTGCTCGTCGAGCTCTCGCTCCGCGCGACGAGCGACGTGCTGAACGCGCTGAGCGCCTCCGCCGCGTCCGACGCGAAGAAGCTCGACCGCTTCTGGCGCAACGCGCGCACGGTCTCCTCGCACAATCCGGTGATCTTCAAGCAGCGCATCGTCGGCGACTGGGCGGTGAACGGCACACCCGTGCCCTACGCCTGGGCGATCGGCGCGCAGAAGCCGTCGCAGAAGCCGGCATAGGGCGGGGCGGGACCGGGGGCGGCGCGACGCGTAACAAACGGCCTTATTCGCTCGCCCGGCGGCGGGCGATCCGTAGGCTGGCTCTGCACTGCGCGCAGCGCATTCCGCGCATTCCGACCGCACGCCGAGCCCGAGGGAGTACATCCGCATGTCCGCGTCCGCCCATATCATCCGATCCGATGCCGAGGCGCTCGAGCAGGCCGCCGAGTTCCGCGACGCGGTGCTCGCCCGTGCCGCCGGGATCGACGCGGATCGCCTGATCCCGCAGGACATCGTCGAGGAGTTCTCCCAGCGCGGCCTGTGGGCCATCACGATCCCGGCCTCCCACGGCGGCGCGGAGGTCTCGACCGAGACGCTCTCCGAGGTGATCGCGATCGTGGCCGAGGCCGACGGCTCCCTCGCCCAGATCCCGCAGAACCACTTCTGCCTGGTCGAGGACATCCGCCTGAGCGGCACCCCGGAGCAGCAGGAGTTCTTCTTCGGACTGGTGCTCTCGGGGCGCCGATTCGCGAACGCGTTCAGCGAGAGCGGGGGCAAGAACGTCGGCGAGCTCGGCACCCGCCTCCGCTATGACGGCGACGAGGTCGTGGTGACGGGGCGGAAGTTCTACTGCACGGGCTCGATCTACGCCGACTGGATCCCGGTGCTCGCCGTCGACGAGAACGGCCTGGAGCTGCTCGTCTTCGCCGAGAAGGACGCGCCCGGGCTGACGGTGGTGAACGACTGGTCGAGCTTCGGCCAGCGCGCGACCGCCAGCGGCACGGTGCTCGCCGAGGAGCTGCGGCTCCCCGCGAACCGGGTGTTCCCGATGTACAAGGAGTACGAGAACCCGACCCTCGCGGGCCCCTTCGCCCAGATCACCACGGCGGCGATCGACCTCGGCATCGCCCGCGGCGCCTTCCGCGAGGCGCTCGAGGCGACCCGGAACGCTCGCCCCTGGATCGATGCGAACGTCGACTCGGCGACGCAGGATCCGCTCGCGCTCTCGATCATCGGCCGCCTCGACATCGACATCCGGGCCGCGGAGGCGCTCCTGCGCGAGGCGGGCCGGGCCCTCGATGCGGCCAAGCCCGCTCCCGACGAGACGAACGTCGCGGCGGCCTCGATCGCGGTGGCGCGCGCGAAGGTGCTCACGACCGAGGTCTCGCTCGAGGCCTCCAGCCGCCTGCTCGAGCTCGGCGGCACCCGCTCGACCCTCGGCGAGCGCGGCCTCGACCGGTTCTGGCGCAACGCCCGCGTGCACACTCTGCACGACCCGGTGCGCTGGAAGTTCCACGCCATCGGCGACTACGTGCTCAACGGCACGCTGCCTCCCCGCCACTCCTGGCTGTGATCCCGGATCCCGCGATGAGCGATGCCGGGCGCATCCACCTCAACCTGTTCACCATGAACACGGTGGGCCACCTGTCGCCGGGGCTCTGGCGCCATCCGCGCGACCGCAGCCGGCGCTACACCGAGCTCGACTACTGGCTGGATCTCGCTCGCACCGCCGAGGAGGGCCGCCTCGACGCGATCTTCTTCGCGGACGTGCTCGGCAGCTACGACGTGTACCGGGGCGGGCCGGAGGCCGCCGTCTCCGGCGGGGTGCAGATCCCGGCGAACGACCCGCTGCAGCTGGTGCCGGCGCTCGCCTCCGTGACCCGGCACCTGGGCTTCGGGGTGACCGCGTCGACCTCGTTCGAGCACCCCTTCCCCTTCGCCCGGCGCATGTCGACGCTGGACCACCTCACGGGCGGCCGGGTCGGCTGGAACGTCGTGACCTCCTACCTGGGCTCGGGCGCGCGCAATCTGGGCCTCGACGGGCAGGTGTCGCACGACCGCAGGTACGACATCGCGGAGGAATACCTGGAGGTCTGCTACAAGCTGTGGCAGCGCAGCTGGGAGGACGGCGCGGTCGTGGAGGACCGCGAGCGGGGCGTCTTCGCGGATCCCGCGCGCGTGCACCCGATCGCGCACCGCGGCGAGTTCTTCACCGTCCCCGGCTTCCACATGGCCGAGCCCTCCCTGCAGCGCACGCCGGTGCTCTACCAGGCCGGCGCCTCGCCCCGCGGCGTCGTGTTCGCCGCCCGCCACGCGGAGCACGTCTTCGTGGCCGCGCCGAGCACCGCGGTGCTCGGGCGCCAGGTGCGCGCGGTGCGGGAGGCGGCCGAGGCGGCCGGGCGATCCGCGCCCCCGCCCGTGCTCAACCAGCTGACCGTGATCGTCGGCGCCACGGACGCCGAGGCGAAGCGCCGCTTCGAGGAGTACCTGGAGTTCGCCTCCCCGGAGGGCGCCCTGACGCTGATGTCGGGGTGGACCGGGATCGATTTCGCCGGCCTCGACCCGGACGCGCCGCTCGCGGGGCTCCGGAGCGACGCGATCCAGTCGGCGCTCTCGGCCTTCAGCGACGCGGACCCCGCGCGCGTGTGGACGCCGCGCGAGATCGCGGACTACGCCCGGATCGGGGGCGACGGGCCGGTGATCGTCGGCTCGGCCTCCACGGTCGCCGACGCGCTGGAGTCGATCGTCGAGGAGACCGGTGCGTCGGGGTTCAACCTGGCGGCCGCGGTGCAGCCCGAGACTCTCGAGGGCATCGTGGAGCACCTGGTGCCCGAGCTGCAGCGCCGCGGCCGCTTCAAGCGGGAGTATGCGGCCGGTACCCTGCGAGAGAAGCTCGGCGGAGCGGCGCCGACCCCGGCGCCGGATCATCCGGCGTCGTCGGTGCGCATCGGCTGAGGGACCGAGGCTCCGACGGACCGAGGCTCGTTCCGCTCAGCCCCGCCGCGAGCGGCTGAAGCGGTGCACGGCCCGGTCGCCCAGGTACTGGATCGCCTGCACGAGCACGATCTGGATGGCGATCGTGATGACCATCACGTCGGTCTGGAAGCGCTGGTAGCCGTAGCGGATCGCGAGATCGCCGAGGCCGCCGCCGCCGAGCACGCCCGACATCGCGGTGTAGTCGACCAGGGCGATGGCGGTGACGGTGATCCCCGCCAGCAGCGCGGGCCGGGCCTCGGGCAGCAGGATGTGCGTGACGGTCTGCCGGGTGGTGGCCGCGAGGGACTGCCCGAGCTCGAGCAGGCCGTGGTCGACCTCGCGGAGGGCGATCTCGACGAGCCTCGCGAGGAACGGGGTCGCGGCGATGACCATCGGGGGGAGTGCGCCGGCGACCCCGATCGTGGTGCCGACGAGGAGCGCCGTGAAGGGCAGCACCGCGATCATCAGGATGATGAACGGCACCGAGCGGATGATGTTCACGATGAAGGCCACGACGCCGTAGACGACGGGATTGGCGCGCAGCTGCCCCTTGCCGGTGAGGTACATGAGGATGCCGAGCGGCAGCGCGAGGACGACGGTGAAGACGAGTGCGATCGACACCATCGCGAGCGTCTCTCCGAGCGCCGTGACGATCTCGCTCCAGTGCACGTTGGGCAGGAGTCGGTCCATGGCATCAATCATCCCCACTCGACGCGACCGGGACCGCGAATGTTTCCTCCCGTGACCTCGCGCGCTGCACCGGGCGCCCGGCTCGCCTAGCATTCAGTGAGCTTCGGACGGCCGCAACCCCGCGAGCCGCCGCCGACCGCCGTATCGAGAGGATCCGAACGATGACCGACGACGCAACCCCCGGCGGGCCCGCATCGCGCGAGGGCGCCGCATCCCACGACGATGCCGCCCAGGCGCTGATCGCGCAGTCCGCCGAGCGCCGAGCCAAGAGCAGGAGGCGGGGGATCACGATCGCCGCGGTGGCGATCGCGGCCGTCGCCGTCATCGCCGTGGTCGTCGCCCTGCTGATCCCGCGCGGCGGGAACGAGAACAAGCTGGTGGTCGGCGCGACCCCCGTTCCCCACGCCGAGGTGCTCGAGGTCGTGAAGCCGATCCTCGCCGAGCAGGGCATCGAGCTCGAGATCGTCGTGTTCCAGGACTTCATCCAGCCGAACGCGCAGCTCGTCTCGGGGCAGCTCGACGCGAACTACTACCAGTACCTGCCCTTCCTCGACAACTTCAACGCCGAGAACGGCGCCGATCTGGTGCCGACCGTGCCGGTGCACATCGAGCCCTTCGGCGCCTTCTCCGAGAAGTTCGCGAGCCTCGACGAGGTCGCCGACGGCTCGAGGATCGCGATCCCGAACGATCCGGTGAACGCCGGCCGCGCGCTCACGCTGCTCGAGCAGGAGGGCCTCATCACCCTCGCGAAGCCGGGCGACCCGAGTTCGACCGTGAACGACGTCGTGGGCAACCCCCGCAACCTCGACATCGTCGAGCTGGAGGGCGCGCAGCTCGCCCGCTCGGTGGATCAGGTCGACGTCGCCTTCGTCTTCGCGAACTACGCCCTCGACGTTGGGCTCGACCCGCTGAGCGCCATCTTCACCGACAAGGGCAACCCGCTCTACGCGGAGTACCTCGTCACCCGCCCCGAGCTGGTCGACGACCCCCGCATCGTCGCCCTGGGCGAGGCGCTCAACTCCGAGGCCGTGCGCCAGTTCATCCTCGAGGAGTACCAGGGAAGCATCGATGTCGCCTTCTGACGCGGAGGCGCTTCCGTCGCCTCCGACGTCACCGGCGCCCGCCCGCGGGAGCATCCGGCTCGAAGGGGTTCGCAAGACCTTCCGCCGGACCCGGGGCGGGCCCGAGCACGCCGCCCTCGACGGGATCGACCTCGAGATCCCCGGCGGCAGCGTCTTCGGGGTGATCGGCCGCAGCGGAGCCGGCAAGTCGACGCTGCTGCGCACGATCAACCTGCTCGCCGCGCCGACCTCCGGGCGACTGCTGATCGACGGCGTGGAGGTCGACGGCACGCGCCGCTCGGAGCTCGCGGGCCTCCGCCGGCGCACGAGCATGATCTTCCAGCACTTCAGCCTGCTCGCCTCGAAGACCGTGTGGCAGAACGTCGCCCTGCCGCTCAAGCTCGCGGGCGTTCCGGCCCCGGAGATCGACCGGCGCGTCGCCGACCTGGTGTCCCTCGTCGGGCTCGCCGAGCTGGCGCACGCCTATCCGGCGAGCCTCTCCGGGGGTCAGAAGCAGCGGGTCGCGATCGCGCGCGCCCTCGTCCACGACCCTGAGATCCTGCTCTCCGACGAGGCGACCTCGGCGCTCGACCCCGAGACGACGCGCTCGATCCTCGAGCTGATCCGCCGCATCAACCGCGAGCGCGGCGTGACGGTCGTGCTCATCACCCACGAGATGTCGGTGGTCGAGGCGGTCGCCGATTCCGTCGCGATCGTCGACGCCGGCCGGATCGTGGAGCAGGGTCCGACCTGGCGCATCTTCAGCGACCCGCGGCATCCGGTCACGGTGGAGCTGGTGCGCTCGGCGCGGCACGACAGCCGCAGCGACATCGAGGCCGCGGTCGCGCATATGCCGCGGAACGCCGAGCACCGCTACGTCGCGCGGTTCGACGGCACGGCGCCGGTCGATCTCGGCCCCCTCGCGCCCGACGCTCGGGTGCTCGTGAGCTCGATCCGCCCGGTGCAGGGCCGCTCGCAGGGATACGCCGTGTTCGAGAGCCGCGAGGGGGAGCAGCCGGTGTTCGCGCGTGCCGAGAGGCTGGGGATCCGGGTCGAGAGCCTCGAGGCCGGGCCGCTTCCGGGGGAGGATCCGGGGCCGGGCCCGACCGCCGGTCCCATTGTTTGAGATTATATGAGCGATCATGTAGTGTAATGTCTTGTGATTCGCATCCGGTGTTGCTGTTGTCCGCGCTGAGCGCCGACTCCGAACCCCCGATCGACCGTTCCCACAGCCCGGAAGGCCTGCGAATCACATGCCCGTCTACGACCACGTCACCGAGCTGATCGGCGGCACGCCCCTGCTGCGGCTGCACCGGATCAGCGCCTCCGTCGCGCCCGAGATCCTCGTGAAGCCCGAGTACCTGAACCCCGGCGGCTCGGTGAAGGACCGCATCGCGCGTCGGATCATCGAGGCCGCCGAGCGAAGCGGTGAACTCGCCCCCGGCGGCACCATCGTCGAGCCCACCAGCGGCAACACGGGCGTGGGCCTGGCCCTGCACGCCCAGCGGCGCGGCTACCGCTGCATCTTCGTGGTGCCCGACAAGGTGGGTGAGGACAAGCGCGCCGTGCTGCGCGCCTACGGCGCCGAGGTGGTGGTGACCCCGACCGCGGTCCCGCCCGATCATCCCGACTCGTACTACAGCGTCTCGGACCGGCTCGTGCGCGAGATCCCGGGGGCCTACAAGCCGAACCAGTTCTTCAACGAGAACGGGCCGCTCAGCCACTACGAGTCGACCGGGCCGGAGATCTGGCGCGACCTCGACGGCCACCTCACCCACTTCGTCGCGGGCGTGGGCACCGGCGGCACCATCAGCGGCACGGGGAGATACCTCAAGGAGGTCTCCGGCGGGCGGGTGCAGGTCGTCGGCGTCGACCCCGAGGGGTCGATCTACGCGGCCGGCGGCCCGATCCACGCCTACCACGTCGAGGGGGTCGGCGAGGACTTCTACCCCGGCGTCTACGACCCGGCGGTGATCGACGAGTTCGTCACCGTGGGCGACGCCGAGTCCTTCGCGATGACGAGGCGGCTCGCGCGCGAGGAGGGGCTCTTCGTCGGCGGATCGAGCGGCATGGCGCTCGCCGCGGCGATGCGCCTCGCCGAGCGCCTGCCGGAGCCCGAGGCCGAGCGCGCGCGCATCGTGGTGCTGCTGCCCGACAGCGGCCGCGGCTACCTCGGGAAGATCTTCGACGACGACTGGATGCGCGAGCACGACTTCGCCGCGAGCTGAGCGCTCAGCCCCCTTCAGCAGCAGCATTCCGAACAGCAGAACAGGACACGCATGACCACGTCAGATCACGGCTCCGCCCATGCTCCCGCGCATGTTTCCGACCACGTGGAGGGCTTCGAGAGCCTGGTGATCCACGCCGGCCAGCACTTCGACCCCGTCACGGGCGCCGTCGTGCCGCCGCTGCATCTCACCTCGACCTTCGTGCAGGACGGCCTGGGCGGGCTGCGCGGCGGCTACGAGTACAGCCGCAGCGCGAATCCGACCCGCACCGCGCTGGAGCAGCAGCTCGCGGCCATCGAGGGCGGCCGGCACGGCCTCTCCTTCGCCTCGGGCCTCGCGGCCGAGGACGTGCTGCTGCGCACCCTGCTGCGCCCCGGCGACCGCATCGTCGTCGGCAACGACGCCTACGGCGGCAGCTACCGCCTGATCGCCCGGGTGTTCGGCGAGTGGGGGATCGAGCACACCGTGGTCGACATCACCGACACCGCGGCCGTGCGGGCGGCGCTCGAGGCGGGCCCGGCGAAGGCGCTCTGGGTGGAGACCCCGAGCAATCCGCTGCTGAACATCAGCGACATCGCGGCGCTCGCCGAGATCGCCCACGCCCACGGCGTCACCGTCGTGGTCGACAACACCTTCGCCTCGCCGGCGCTGCAGCGCCCGCTCGAGCTCGGGGCCGACGTCGTCGTGCACTCGACGACGAAGTACCTCGGAGGGCACTCCGACGTGGTCGGCGGAGCGCTCGTGCTGAACGACGACGAGCTCGCCGAGCGGCTGCGCTTCCTGCACAACGCCGCGGGCGCGGTCTCGGGCCCCCTCGACGCCTGGCTCACGACGCGCGGCATCAAGACCCTCGCGATCCGCATGCAGCGGCACAGCGAGAACGCGCAGCGGATCGCCGAGTACCTGCGCGACCACCCCGCCGTCGCGCGCGTCCACTACCCGGGGCTCGCCGAGCATCCGGGCCACGAGATCGCCGCCCGCCAGATGAACGGCGGCTTCGGCGGCATGGTCTCCTTCGCGCCGAAGGGCGGCGAGGCCGTCGCCCGCCGCGTCGCCGAGAGCACGCGGCTGTTCCAGCTCGCCGAGTCCCTGGGCGGGGTCGAGTCGCTCCTCAACCACCCCGCATCCATGACGCACGCCTCGGTGAGCGGCACGCAGCTCGAGGTGCCGGCCGACGTGCTGCGCCTCTCGGTCGGCATCGAGTCGGTCGACGACCAGCTGGCCGACCTCGAGCGGGCGCTCGAGCTGGCGGCGCGGGAGGGCTGACCCCGTGGGGGCGCCCACGGGTGCGTCTTCGTGAGATCCCGGTCGTGGTCGTTCGCTCAGAGGAACGACGACCGCGACCGGGATCTCGCGTGAGCGAAGTGGCTCAGGCCCCGGCCTCGAGCTCCCGGACCAGCGGGATCACCTGCTCGGCGAAGCGCTGCTGCTCGGCGAGGTGCGGCGAGAACTGCAGCAGGAAGACCTCGACGCCGACCTTCGTGTAGGCGTGGATCCGCTCGGCCACCTGCTCGGGCGTGCCGATGAACTCGGGCCGAAGCCCCCGGTTCGACACCGAGTAGTCGCGCAGGTTCACCTCGGTGTCGAGCTGCGACTTGCTCACGAAATCCTGGTAGGAGCCGTAGCCCGCCGCGTCCGAGACGGTGGTGATGCGCTCGAGCTCCGCCTGCGCCTCCGCCTCGGTGTCGCGCACGATGGCGTAGCCGGCCATGCCGAAGGAGTCGAAGGGCTTGCCCAGGATCCGTGTCCTGCGCTCGTTCAGATCCCTCACCTTCGCGGCGAGCTCCTCGACGGTGCCGCCGTGGGTGAGGTAGGAGTCGGCGAAGCCCGCGATCGCCTCTCGGCCGGCCTCGCTCTCGCCGCCCGCGTAGATGCGGGGGAGCGCGGCGGGCTTCGGCTCGAAGTGGGTGCCGTCGAAGTTGTAGTAGTCGCCGGAGAAGCTGAAGGGGTTCTCGCTCCACAGCCCGCGCAGCACCTCCGTGAACTCGGTGCTGCGCTGGTAGCGGTCGTCGTGCTCGGAGAAGATCGCCCCGTACTGCCTGGCCTCCTCGGCCCACCAGGCCGAGACGACGTTCAGCGAGAAGCGGTCGCCCGAGATGTCGGCGATCGTCGCCGAGCGCTTCGCGATGAGCGCGGGGTTGTAGTAGCCGGGGCGGATCGCCGCGATGATCTCGAGCCGCTCGGTGATGGCGGCGATGGCGGTCGCGATCGTCCAGGCGTCGAGGCTCGGCGCGTCCTCGCCCTTGATGTCGTTGAGGTTGAGCTCGGGCACCAGCGTCAGGTCGAAGCCCGAGGCCTCGGCCGAGCGTGCGATCTCGGCGATGTGGCTCCACACCGCGGGGGTCCGCTCGTCCTCGATGTTGCGCAGCCAGCCGCCCCAGATCGGCGTCCAGTAACCGAAGCGGGCGCGCCCGGCGCCGCTCATCGGGCGGACTCCGCGACGGCCTCGGCGCTCGCCGCGCCGCTCGCCTCCGCGAGCAGGCGGCCGAAGTAGCGCGCGTTCTCGCGGGCCCCGCTGCGCGGCGAGGTCGCCTCGACGGCGGGGTTGTAGTTGGTGTTGGTGTTGATGTCGTAGGTCACGAGCCGGCCGTCGGTCGTCTCGATGAACTCGATGCCCGCGACGGTGATGCCGTTCTCGCGCAGGAACGAGCGGTACTGCTCGAGAATCGGGTAGCCGTCGACCTCGGGGCGGAGGGAGAACTGGCCGGTGGCGGGCGCCGCGTCCGCGGCGTCGACGGCCGCCTCGGGGCCCGCATCGGCGACGGCGCCGGGGATCTCGCAGGCCGCCGCCGCGGGCACGAAGGCGGGCAGCTCGCAGGCTTCGGCCGGGCAGAGCTCGAAGCTGCCGCTCGAGGTGTCCACCCGTACCGCGTACAGGTACTCGCCGCCGACGAACTCGACGCGGGTGATGAAGGGCTCCCGTGCGGGCAGGTACTCCTGCACGAGCGTGATGCCGTCGGGCGAGGGCTCGAACTCGGGCGAGGCGATGTGGCGCTCGAACTCCTCGTGGGAGTCGAAGCGGCGCACCCCCAGTCCCTTGCCGCCCTGGTTGTGCTTCACGATGAAGGGCGCGGGGTAGCTGCGGGCGGTCTCGGCCAGCTCCGCGGTGCCGAACACCGCCGAGGTGCGCGGCACCTCGACGCCCGCCGCGCGCAGCTTCGCGTACTGGGCGACCTTGCTCACCTCGAGCTCGATCACCGGGCTGCCGTTCACGACCGTGCGGCCCCACGACTCGAGCCAGGTGAGCACCGCTCGGGCATACTCCTTGGTCCGTTCGTTGCCGCGGGTGTGGGCCGACGCGCTGATGCGCGACCAGAACACGCCCTCGGGCGGGGCGCTCGCGAGATCGATCGAGCCGCCCGTGAGCAGCCACTCCCGCACCGGCACCCCCTCCTCGGAGAAGGCCCGTTCGATCGGGGCGTACCATTCGGGGTTCTCGTGCAGCACGGTGACGGCGGGGGTCTCAGACATGATCTCCAGATTAGGGCAGGCGCGCCGCGCGCGCCGCCAGATGAATGAATGTGACGCCCCGGCTTGGACCGGGCCCGAGAAGTGCCTAGCCTCGGAGGGTAGCGAGCAAAGCTCGCGCGAAGGAGAACAGAGCGATGAACGAGTCCGAGGCGGGTCGCATTCCGCACGCGGTGGCGGAGCCCGAGACGCAGTGGGAGGGCTACGGCTTCAACACCCGCCAGGTGCGCGCCGGCGAGGCGCCCGAGGGGGCCGCGGTGCCGCCGATCGCCCTGAGCGCGGCGTACACGCTCGACTCGTACCAGAACGGCTTCGACCGCTTCACGGGGGCCGACCCCACCCAGTTCTACTCCCGCAGTGCGAACCCGACGAACGCGGTCGCGGAGCAGCGGATCGCCGCCCTCGAGGGCGGCATCGGCGGGCTCGTGGTCGCCTCCGGCCAGGCCGCCGTCAACACGACGGTGCTCACGCTCGCCTCGCAGGGCGAGCGGATCGTGTCGACCGCGAGCATCTACAGCGGCACCAAGTACCTCTTCGAGCGCACCCTTAAGCGCTGCGGCGTCGGCGTCGACTACGTCTGGGATCCGAACGACGAGGCGGAGTGGGACGCGGCGATCACGCCCGAGACCCGCGCCATCTTCACCGAGACCCTGCCGAACCCGAAGAACGATGTCACCGACCTCACCCTCGTCGCCCGCGTCGCGAAGCGGCACGGCCTGCCGCTCATCGTCGACAACACGATCGCGACCCCGTACCTGATCCGCCCCATCGAGCACGGCGCCGACATCGTGATCCACTCCGGCACGAAGTTCCTGGGCGGGCACGGCGCCGCGCTCTCGGGGGTCATCGTCGACGCCGGCACCTTCGACTGGGCGGGGGCCGAGCGGCACTTCTCGCAGCTGGAGGATCCGATCGCGCCGGGCGCGCGTCCCTACGTCGAGAGCGCCGGGCCGCGGGCCTTCATCACCGCCGCCCGGCTCACCATCATGAACGACACCGGTCCCGCGCTCTCGCCCTTCAACGGCTTCCTGCTGCAGCAGGGCATGGAGACGCTCTCCCTGCGCATGGAGCAGCACCTCTCGAGCTCGCAGGAGGTCGCGCGCTGGCTCGACGCGCATCCGCTCGTCGAGAGCGTCGACTACGCGGGGCTCCCCGGCCACCCGCAGCACGAGATCGCGGCGCGTCTCTACGGAGGCCGCAGCGGATCGGTGTTCTCCTTCACCGTCGCGGGCGGATCCGCCGCCGCCGAGCTCGTGATCGACAGCCTCCGCGTGTTCCGCCGCATGACGAACATCGGCGACACCCGCTCGCTGGTGCTGCACCCGGCCACGACGACGCACGTCAGCCTCACCGAGGAGGAGAACGCCAGGCTCGGCATCACGGGCGGGCTGATCCGCCTCTCCGTCGGCATCGAGACCACGGCCGACCTGATCGCGGACCTCGAGCAGGCGCTCGCCGCCGCGGAGGCCGTGCTCGGGCTTTGAGCCTCATGCAACGCAGAAGCGCCCCGGGGGAGTTCCCCGGGGCGCTTCTGCGATCAGCCGACGCCTACGCCTGGGAGGCGCTCAGCAGCAGTTCCTCGGGCACCGGCCGACCCGTGCCCGTGTAGTCATCGATGGTCGACAGCGGACCGCCGACGCGGTAGAGCGAACCGTGGTGCTCGTCGGACAGGCGGTCGCCCTCGCCGAAGAGCTTGTTGCGCAGCGTGCCCGGCTCGTACTCGGTCGGGTAGACGCCGCGGCGCTGCAGCTCGGGCACGATGTACTCGACCACGTCCTCGAAGGTGCCGGGAGTGATCGCGTAGGCCAGGTTGAAGCCGTCGATGCCCGTCTCCTCGACGATGGCCTCGAGCTGGTCGGCGATCGTCGTGGGGGAGCCCACGTAGGTCGCGCCGAGGCCGCAGAGGGCGCCGAGGTTCGCGATGTCGCGCACGGTCCACTCGCGTCCGTCGTCCATCTCCTCCTGGAAGGCGGCCACGGTCGACTGGATCGCGTTGCTCTCGACGTTGCCGATCGGCTCGTCGAGGTCGTACTTCGAGAGGTCGACGCCCATCCAGCCCGACATGAAGGTGAGGGACCCCTCGATGCTCGAGTAGCTCAGGTACTCCTGGTGCTTCGCCTCGGCGAGCTCGTCGGTCTCCGCCGTGACGATCGTCGCGAGCAGGTAGATCTTCGCCGAGTCGGGCCGGCGGCCCGCCTTCACGAGCTCCTCTCGGATGGCCGCGACGGTCTTCTTCGCGACCGCGCGGGTCGGCGAGCCGATGAAGATGGCCTCGGCGTGCTTCGCCGCGAAGCGGACGCCGCGGGGCGAGGAACCGGCCTGGTAGACGACCGGGGTGCGCTGGGGCGAGGGCTCCGAGAGGTGGATCCCGGGAACCCGGAAGTGCTTCCCCTCGTGGCCGATGTGGTGCACCTTGCCGGGCTCCGCGAACACGCCGCGCTCGGCGTCGCGCACGACCGCGTCGTCCTCCCACGAGCCCTCGAGCAGCTTGTAGACGACCTCCATGTACTCGTCGGCGTGGTCGTAGCGCTCGTCGTGCTCCATCTGGTCCTGGTCGCCCATGTTGCGGGCGGCCGAGGGCAGGTAGCCCGTCACGACGTTCCAGCCGACGCGGCCCTTGGTGAGATGGTCGAGGGTCGAGAGGCGGCGGGCGAACGGCATGGGATGCTCGAAGGCGGTCGCCGCGGTGATGCCGAAGCCGATGTTCTCGGTGACCGAGGCCATCACCGCCGCGAGCTGCAGCGGATCGTTCACGGGGACCTGGGCGCCGTTGCGGATCGCCGCGAGGTCGTTGCCGCCGAAGACGTCGTAGGTGCCGAGCACGTCGGCGACGAAGATGCCGTCGAAGATACCGCGCTCGGCCGTACGGGCGAGGTGGGTCCAGTACTCGATGTCCTTGTAGCGCCAGGCCTGATCCTCGGGGTGCCGCCAGAGGCCGGGGCTCTGATGGGCCACGCAGTTCATGTCGAACGCGTTGAAGCGGATCTGCTTGCGGGCGGTCATGACGATCTCCAATCGGGGTCCTCGCGCCATCGCTGCGGAGCGGCGGCGCGGTCACCATGATCGCAAGCATCGCGCCGCCCTCGCAGCTTTATTGCGCCGTATTGCGCGGATCCGCCTCCCTCCGAAGGGTTCTCTCGACACGAATCGTCATGAGACGACGCGGTTCGAAACATTCGGATTGCTTATTCCAAGAATTCGCTAGCGTTCTGAATCTGTCGCCGGAGCACGGCGTGCACTCACGATCGAAAGGGACGACGCATGTCCACCATCACACGGAAATTCCTCGGGATCATCGCCGCATCGGCGGTGGTGCTCGGCGCCTCCGCCTGCGCTTCGGGCGCCTCGGCGGAGAGCGGCGGTGCCGATGCGGAGGGCGCCGATGCCCCGCTCAAGATCGCGGTCGTCCTCGGCGGCCTCGCCAACGACGGCGGCTTCAACCAGTACATCGTCGACCCGGTGAGGCTCCTGGAGGACGAGGGGCTGATCGAGGCGCAGATCCGCGAATCGGTGACCACCTCCGCGGAAGCGGAGCCGATCCTGCGCCAGTACGCCGCCGAGGACTTCGACCTCGTCATCGGCTGGGGGCTCGGTCTCTCGGACTCGATCTTCACGGTCGCCGCGGAGGAACCCGAGACCGACTTCATCGCCAGCGGCGCCGCCGACATCCTGGAGCGGACCACCGACAACGTCGAGACCTGGACCTACGACTTCGCCCAGTTCGGATATCTCACCGGCTGGGTCGCGGGCAAGGCCCAGCTGTCGCCGTACGGCATCGTCGACGCGGTGCTCGCGCCCTACAACGAGCCCGCCTACGAGGCGCTGCGCATCGCGATCCAGGAGACGAACCCCGGCGCCGTCGAGCTCGAGCCCATCTTCACCGGCGACTCGAGCGATTCGCAGCTGGCGAATCAGGCGACGAAGACCCAGATCGATCGGGGCGCGGAGCTGATCGTCACCGCGGCATACGAGAACAACCAGGGCATCATCTCGGCGGTGAAGGAGGGCGGCATCGCCGTCATCGGGGCGTCGAACCTCGCGAGCGCCGACGCGGCCGAGGTCAACCTCGGCATCGTCAAGATCGACTGGACGCCCACCCTGCGCGAGATCGTGCAGCGGCTGAACGACGGCTCCTTCGGCAACCAGGGCTACAACCTCGGCATCGCGAACAAGGGCCTCGTGCTCGGCGACATCAACTTCCCGAAGTCGGCCCCCGAGTTCCCCGCGGACATCGAGGAGCAGATCGCCGAGCTCGCCGAGAAGCTGGCCTCCGGAGAGATCCGGCTCGACATCAGCAACGGCTGATCCGAACGGACCCCCGGTACCGCAACGTGTCAGCAGCACTCGTCGGCGCGGGTCTCTCCAAGCAGTACGGAGAGACCCGCGCGCTCCGCGACGTCACCCTCGAACTGCATCCCGGTCGCATCCATGCCCTCGTCGGCGAGAACGGCGCCGGGAAGTCGACCCTCACGAAGATCCTCACCGGCCTCGAACGGCCCGACGAGGGGCGGATCCTCATCGCCGGCCAGGCGACGACCTTCTCCTCCCGGCAGGACGCGCTCGCGCACGGCATCGGGCTGGTGCCCCAGCAGCTCAGCCTCAATCCCGAGATGAGCGTGGTCGACAACTACCTGCTCACCGCGTCCTCCCGGATCACCCGGCGACGGGCGGCGACGGCGCGGTTGCGCGAGGTGATCTCCGAGGCCGGGTTCAACATCGATCCGAAGCGGAGGGTCCGGGACCTCGTCCTCGCCGAGCGGCAGTTCGCCGAGCTCGCGATCACCCTGGCGGCGGGGGCGAGGTTCCTGCTGCTCGACGAGCCGACCTCGGCTCTCGGCCCATTCGAGACCAGCGGCCTGTTCGCCCGGCTGCTCGGCCTCGCGGAGAGCGGCACCGGGATCCTTCTCATCACCCATCGCATCGACGAGGTCCGCCAGGTCGCGGACGAGGTGACGGTGCTGCGCGGAGGGGAACGGCAGCTGCACTCCGAGGTGGGCGCCATCGGCGATCGAGAGCTCGCCACCGCCATGGTGGGGGCGATCCCGGAGCGCGACGACGTCCACCGCCCCGTTCCGGGCGGGGAGGTGGTCCTGCGGATCGATCGAGCCGGCATCTCGAATCCGAAGGGACAGGGGCTCGACGACATCGATCTGCGGCTCGTCGCGGGAGAGGTCCTCGGTGTGATCGGGGTGGCGGGGAACGGGCAGCGGGAGCTCGCGAGGCTCGCCAGCGGTTTCGTCCGGGCGACCACCGGGGAGGTCTCCCTCCTCGGCCGGCGCATCGACGGCCGGCCCCACCGGGCCTTCGAAGGCGGCCTCCGCTTCGTCCCCGAGGACCGCCGCGACGGGCTGCTGGGCGATCAGGAGGTGGTGAGGTCGGCGAGCCTGATCGCCGTCAACCATCCCGAGTACCGCCGCTTCGGGCGCGTGCTCTGGGCGAAGCTCAAGACATTCACGGAGGAGCTCATGGAGGAGTACGACGTCCGTCCGAGAAATCCCTCGCTGCGCACGGACGCGCTCTCGGGCGGCAATCAGCAGAAGCTGCTCACCGGCCGAGAGCTGCAGGAGAACCCGGTGGTCGCCGTGCTCCACGGCCCGACGCAGGGGCTCGACCTCTTCGCCGCCGGAGAGATCCGGCGGGACATCCGCACCGCGGTGGCCCACGGCACCGGCGTGCTGCTGATCTCCGCCGACACCGATGAGGTGATCGAGCTGGCAGACCGCATCGCGGTGCTCAGCAAGGGGCGGATCACCGATGTCTTCGCCCGCGAAGAGCTGGATCGGGAGCGCCTGGGCGCCGCCATGTCCGGCGCCGGCGAGGTGGCGCGATGAGCTCGATCCCCGCGGGACGCGCCAGCGGATCCCTGCTCCCCGTGCTGCGCCGCTACGCCTGGCTCGGCTACTTCGTCCTGGCCTTCGGAGTCGTGCTGCTCCTGGTCGTCGGCGCGGGCGGAACGCCCGGCGACGCGCTCTACGGATGGTGGAAGGGATCGTTCGGAACCCAGTACAACCTCATCCAGACGCTCGCGTCGGCGGTGCCGATCGCCGCGGTGGCGCTCGGGGTCGAGGTCGGCCTGCGCGCCGGGGTGATCTCGCTCGGCGCCCAGGGCCAGATGATCATCGCGGCGATCGCCGTCACCTTCTTCGCGCTGACGGTGGCTCCGTCGCTCCCGGCCTGGCTCGCTCTGCCCGCCGGAGTCCTCGTCGCGGCCGCCGCGGGCGGGGTCTGGGCGCTGATCCCCGCGCTCGCGAAGGTGTACTGGAACGTCAACGAACTGCTCTTCGCCATCCTCGCCAACTATCTCGCGGTCTACTTCCTCGCCTGGGTGCTGCGCAACCCGCTCCGGGATCCCGGGGGAGCGGCGACCCCGCAGAGCGCGAAGCTGCCGGAGGCCTACGTGATCCCGCTGCTGCCCTTCGACGGCCGCCTGCACTGGGGTCTGCTGCTGGTGGTCGCCGGAGCCGTCGTCTTCTTCCTCTGGAACCGAAGCCGCTCGGCATTCGTGCTCGGCGTCTTCGGCTCCCGGCCCAATCTCGCGGAGCGCCTCGGCCTGAGCCGGGCGCGGGCGATCATCGGCGCGCTGCTCATCGCAGGGGCGGCCGCGGGGGTCGCCGGCTGGATGCAGCTGGCCGGAGTGAACGAGCGCCTGCGCGAGGGCATCGACGGAGGGATCGGGTTCACCGGCCTCGTCGCCGTGCTCGCCCGCGGCAATCCGTTCGGCATCGTGCTCGCCTCGGTGCTCGCGGCGTCGTTCGTCACCGGCGCGAACGGCATCCAGGTCGAGAGCGGTTCGGTGCCCGCCGCCATCGGCGAGGTGATGCAGGGCGTGCTCCTCTTCGCCGCCGCGCTCGCGATCGCCTACGACGCCATACGCCGACAGCGCGAGGGCGTCGGGACGAAGGGAACACTGTGAACGGGATCGAACTGCTCACCCTGGTGATCGGCGCAGTGTTCTGGTTGAGCGTCGCCGCGACGCTCGCGGGCATCGGCGAGCTGATCCTCGAACGCGCCGGCGGCTTCAACGTGGCCATCGAGGGGATGATGCTGGTGAGCGCCGCGGCGGCGGTGATCGGCTCGCACTTCGGCGGCTTCGCGATCGGGCTGCTCAGCGGGATCGCCGTCGGCGTGCTCGTCGGGCTCGTCCTCGGGTACAGCACCGCCTACCTGGGCGCCGACAACGCGATCGTCGGGATCGCGCTGGCCTCGGTGACCATCGGGCTCAGCGTCTTCCTCTTCAAGGTGCTCGCGCCCAACGGCAGCGTCAACATCACCGTGCCGACCCAGCCCGTGGTCAAGCCCGAGTGGCTGCGCGAGATCCCGATCATCGGCCCGGGGCTCTCCAACGCGGGGCTGCTGTTCTGGATCTCGCTCGCGGCGGTCGTCCTGGTCTGGTGGCTGCTGAACTGCACCCGCTTCGGCCTGCGCCTGCGCACCGTCGGCGACGACCCGGCGACGGCGAGGACCCGGGGGATCTCGACCAGGCGCTACCTGCTGGCGGCGGCAGCGCTCTCGGGCGTCTTCGTGGGCCTCGCCGGCGCGGCCGTCCCCCTCGCCTCGGTCGGGAGCTTCAGCCCGGGGATGACCGGGGGCATCGGCTACATCGCGCTGGGGCTCGTCGCCATCGCCCGCTGGCGGCCCTTCTGGCTGCTCTTCGCCTCGATCGCCTTCGCCTTCTTCAGTTCGCTCGCCCTCGTCGCGCAGACCACGCAGCTCGGCCTGCCGCTCGAGGCCTACCAGGCGCTGCCGTATGCGGCGACCCTGATCGCGCTCTGCATCACCGCGATCCGCACCGACCTGATCGCCCAGCTGCTCAGACGGCTCGGCCGTCGAGAGCCCGCACCCCGCCACCTCACACAGCAAGGAAACGCACATGCCTGACCTCTTCTACGCCACGCCGACCGACGCGGAGGCGGCGCTGCTCGACCGGCTCCCCGAGCTCACCCGCGAGTTCGCGGCGACCGCCGCGGAGTTCGACGACCGGGCCGAACTGCCCGTGGCCCACCTCGAGCGCCTGTACCGCGACGGCTTCGACCGGGCCACCCTCGACGCCGATCTCGGCGGCGGGGGCATCGGCCACGAGGTCTTCGGCGAGATCGTCGCGCGGATCGCGACGGCGGATCCCTCCCTCGCCACCGTCTGGCTCATGCACGTGGGGGCGGCCACCGGCCTCGCGAACCTCACCCGGGACGGGCTCGGCACCTACTACGCCGAGGCCTTCCTCGACGGCGAGCGATTCGCGAACGCGCTGTCGGAGCCGACGAGCGGCAACCGCTTCCTGAACCCGCAGCAGGAGGCGGTGCGGGCCGAGGGCGGCTACACGCTCAGCGGTGCGAAGCGATTCGTCTCGGGGAGCGAGCTCGCGAAGCACCTGCTGGTGAACGTCGCGATCGACGGCGAGCCGGTGTTCTTCGGCTACGAGCCCGACGCGACGCTGAACATCATCCCGATCTGGGACACCCTGGGCCTGCGCGCGACCCGCAGCCAACTGCTCGAGTTCGACGGCACCCTGCTCAGGGACTCCCACCGCGCGACCAACCCGCCCGGGCGCTTCAACGCCATCAACGCCGGCCTCTCGAGCATCTCCATCGGCGTCGCCCAGGCGGCGCTCGACGCGCTCATCGATCACGCGCGGAACCGCGTCATCGCCGGTAGGCCGCTCTCGCATCAGCAGTGGGTGCAGTTCGAGGTCGCCGACGCCGAGATCAAGCTCACCGCCGTCAGGGCCGCCGCCCGACGCGCGCTGCGGCTGGCCGATCTGGGCGATCCCGCCTCCTTCTCGGCGATCGACCGCGCGAAGTACCTCGCGAACAAGGTCGCCGTGGAGATCGCGGCGCTCGGCGTGCGCATCGGCGGCGCCTCCGGCTTCCTGCGGAGCTCGCCGATCCAGCGGCACCTGCGGGACGCCCAGGCGGGGCAGCTGATGGCCTACTCCACCGAGGTGATCGCCGGACAGGTCGGCAAGCTCGTGCTGGGCGTCGAGGAAGCGGAGGGGAACTGACCATGGCCGAACGGCCGAGGCTGCTCTTCAGCGCCTTCAACGAATACGTGCTCTCGCATCACGACCACGGCTCCTGGTCCCTCCCCGGGGCGAGGCAGCTGGAGCTCAACGACGTCGACTACTGGGTGGGCCTCGCGAAGACCCTCGAGCGCGGCAAGTTCGACTTCTTCTTCTTCGCCGATGTGCTCGCCCCCTACGACCGCTACCAAGGGTCGCGGGACGCGGCGATCCGCACCGGCATGCAGACCCCGGTCAACGATCCCGGCGAGCTCATCCCGATCCTCGCCTACGCCACCGAGCACCTCGGCTTCGTGCTCACGCAGAACATCCTGCAGGAGCACCCCTACGCCTTCGCCCGCAAGATCACCACGCTCGACCACCTCAGCCGCGGCCGCATCGCCTGGAACATCGTGACGAGCTTCCTCGGCGGCGCCGGGCGCAACCTCGGCCTCGGCGGGCTCCCCAGCCACGAGGACCGCTACGCGCGGGCCGAGGAGTTCGTGGAGGTCGCCTACCGGCTCTGGGAGGCGAGCTGGGAGGACGACGCGGTCGTGCGCGACATCGAGCGCGGCGTCTACGCGGATCCCGCGAAGGTGCACGACATCGCCTTCTCCGGCGAGTACTACGACGTGCTCGGTCCGCATATCAGCGAGCCGTCCCCGCAGCGGACGCCGGTGCTGTTCAACGCCGCGGCATCCGACGTCGGCATCGCCTTCGCCGGCCGGCACGCCGAGGTGCTCTTCACCAGCTTCGAGCGGCTCAGCGCCGCCGAGAGCATCCGCAAGCTGCGCGCCTCGGCGGCGGCCAGCGGGCGGCGCGCCGAGGACGTGAAGATCTTCGCCGGCTTCGGCTTCGTGCTCGGCAGCACCGAGGCCGAGGCCCGCCGGAAGTACGAGGCCTATGTCGCCAATCAGCACATCGAGTCCATCCTCGTGAAGCACTCGGCGTTCTGGGACGACGACCTCTCCCGCTTCGACCTGGGCGACAGCGTGCAGAAGCTGCTGGAGAGCGGGGAGGGATCTCCGACCACCCGCATCGTGCTGGGTCTCGCGCCCGACCTCTCCTGGAGCTTCGAGCGCTTCCTGCGCTGGTTCGCGAACCGCCAGGTCGTGGGCACCCCCGAGCAGATCGCCGACGAGATCGAGGCCTGGCAGGACGCCGGCGTCGACGGCCTCAACATCACCTACACCACCCTGCCCGAGACCTACGAGGGCTTCGTCGACCACGTGCGGCCGCTCCTCGTCGAGCGCGGCATCCAGCAGCGCGACTACGGCGAGTCGCCGACGGTGCGCGGCAAGGTGTTCGGCCAGCCGCAGCTCCCGGATTCCCACCCGGCGCGCCGATCCCGCGACCGGGTGCGCGGCATTCCTGCGATCTCCGGAGGCCTCCGGTGAGCGCGGGGCCGGCGTTCGGGCGCCCGAGCGCGCTCCGCGAGCGCTTCGCTCCACTGCTGGCCGAGATCCGCGCCGGGGCGGTGGAGCGCGAGGCGGAGCGCCGGCATCCCGTCGAAGAGGTGGCGCGCCTGCAGCGGGCCGGGCTCGGAGCGCTGCGCCTTCCCGTCGACCGGGGAGGCTCCGGGGCCTCCCTCGCCGAGCTGTTCGAGCTGTGGATCGATCTCGCCGCGGCCGACTCGAACATCGCCCAGGCGTATCGACAGCACCTGTTCTGGGTCGAGCTCAACCGGATCCTGCTCCATCTGGATCCCGCCGCGGAGTCGCCGGGATTCTGGGTCGAGCGCATCGCCGAGGGGGACTTCTTCGGCAACGGGACGACCGAGCCGCCCGACTCGGTGATCGGCTCGCTCGCCACCGTGCTCGGCCGGGACGCCGACGGCGAGTGGCGCCTGAACGGTCGGAAGATCTACAGCACCGGGAATCTCTTCGCCCAGTGGATCCCCGTCTCGGCGGTCACCGAGGACGGTGCGGCCGTGGTCGTGACCGTGCCGACCGACCGCGCGGGAGTCTCGCGCCAGGACGACTGGACCGGCTTCGGGCAGCGGCTCACCGGGTCCGGCACGACCGTCTTCGAGGGGGTGCGGGTGCAGGAGGGGGAGATCTCGCCGGCGGGAGGCGAGGACGACTCGCGCCACGGCGCGGGGCTCCACCAGCTCGTCCTGCTCGCGACGATCGCGGGCATCGCACAGGCGGCCGCGGTCGACGTCGTCGAGCTCGTCGGCGCGCGCCGACGAGTGTACGCGACCGGGAGCGGATCGCTGCCGAAGGACGACCCGGTCATCCAGGAGGCGGTCGGCCGGGTCATCGCCGCCGCGCGCACGGCCCGGGCCATCGTCGAGTCGGCCGCGCGGTCCTTGGAGGCGGCCTGGTCGCTCTGGGAGTCCGATGCGGATCCGGGCGTCGTCTCGGAGCGCTTCGCGGCCGTCGAGATCGAGATCTCCGCGGCCCAGGTCTCGCTGATCCCCCTCGTCCTCTCGGCGACGGGAGAGATCTTCGACGCGCTGGGAGCGTCGGCGACGCATCGCGCCCTGGACCTCGATCGGCACTGGCGGAACGCGCGCGTGCTGGCCTCGCACAATCCGCACCTCTACAAGGCGCGGATCGTCGGCGCGAACGCGCTCACCGGCGAGCTGCCGCCGAAGTT
Organism: uncultured Leucobacter sp.; assembly: GCA_937872275.1. Classification (GTDB taxonomy): domain Bacteria; phylum Actinomycetota; class Actinomycetes; order Actinomycetales; family Microbacteriaceae; genus Leucobacter. The sequence continues at coordinate 24,814 of CALMSE010000059.1, forward strand.
CCGCGCGGGCAGCGACGTCGGCCTGCGCCGCGATCCGTGACCCCGTCGCGGCGGGAATGTTGCCCCGTGTTGCGGAAAACGCGCGCTGGGGGAGTCCCGGAGGGTAACGCGCGGTAACCGTCGGTGATGGGGCGTAACAGTGTTCACGCCATCCTCCGGGGCCCTTCTATGGTGGAGGAATTCATAACCAAAATGAATGTCACCCTTTCGCAAATCAGATGCTTCGGTCTCTCGGATCATCCTCCGCGGAGGGTGGACGAACAGATCGAGAGGAAGACGATGAACCCCCGAACCCCGAAGGCCCTGCGGCCCATCGGCCCCGTGATCGCCGCCGGCGCGGCGGCGGTCCTCGCGCTCACCGCGTGCTCGGCGGGCGGCGGCGCGCAGGCGCCCGCGGCGAACGCCCAGCGCATCGAGGGCGGAACGATCGTGTACGCGCATCAGCAGGAGCCCGACTGCGTCTTCGGGGGATGGATCGAGCAGTCCTACATCTCGTACAACGTGCTCGACAGCCTCTTCGCGCTCGACGAGAACGGCGAGGCGCAGCCCTGGCTGGCCGAGTCGTGGGAGCTGTCGGACGATCGCCTCAGCTACACCATCACGCTGAAGGAGGGGATCGAGTTCACCGACGGGTCCCCGGTCGACGCCGAGGCGATCGTCTACAACTTCGACTACTGGGTCGCGGGCGGCAACAGCACCGCGCTCGCGTGGATCGAGGGCTACTACGAGTCCGCCGAGGTGGTCGACGATCTCACGCTGAAGGTGCACCTGTCCCGCCCCTACCTCAACTTCATCGAGAACCTGACGCAGGGCTACTTCGGCATCCAGTCGCAGCAGGCGCTCGAGACCCGCAGCGACGAGGAGAACTGCGAGGCCCCGATCGGCTCGGGCGCCTTCGTCGTGGAGGAGTGGAACCGCGGAGAGAACCTGGTGCTCGTGCGCAACGAGAACTACGAGTCCGCTCCCGCGACCGCCGAGCACACGGGGCCCGCCCACGTCGAGAAGGTCGACTGGCGCTTCGTGCCCGAGGGCGTGACCCGGGTGGCGGCGCTGCAGTCGGGCGAGGCCGACGCGATCTACGACGTCCCGGCGGTCGAGTGGGCGAGCCTGGAGGAGGGCGGCTACACCCTCGAGAAGTACGTCACGGCGGGGCGCCCGCAGCAGGTCTCGCTGACGACCTCGCGCGGCCCGTTCGCCGACGAGAACGTGCGCAAGGCCTTCATCCACTCGCTCGACCGCCGGAGCGCGGTCGAGACGATCGGACGCGGGGTGATCCCCTACGACGGCAACGCCGGCATCAGCCAGTCGACGCCCGGCTACAGCCAGGAGGCGGCCGACCTGTACGACTACGACCCCGCCGAGGCCGAGCGCCTGCTCGACGCGGCCGGGTGGAGCGAGACGAACGACGAGGGCTACCGGGTGAAGGACGGCCAGGTTCTGGAGATCCAGTTCCCCTACTTCGCGGGCTCCATCATCAACGCCGACGGCGCCTCCATCCTGCAGGCGCTGCAGGAGCAGGCGAAGGCGACCGGCTTCAAGGTGAACCTGATCCCCGTGCCGCAGTCCGAGGCCTTCGCCGGGGCGTACTCCACCGCCGAGGAGCGCGACGCCTACCCCGGCTACTGGACCGCGATCAACGGGGGCATCCTCTACATCAACTGGCGCCAGAGCACCGAGGAGTGGCCGAACTACTGGAACGCGGCGTTCTACAACAGCTCGGAGCTCGAGAACCTCATCCTGGAGGGCAACTCGGCCCCCGACACGGAGACGCAGGAGGACTACTACCGGCAGGCGCAGGAGTACATCGCCGAGCACGCGCTCGCCTTCGGCGTCTACGACCGGCTGAGCACGCTCGCCGTGTCGCCGAGGCTGCAGGGAGTCCAGCAGGAGCACGCACAGGGAGGACCGACCTTCTATGACGCCTACTTCGTCGAGTAGCGCGGATGTCGCGACCGGGGCCGGCGCAGTGCCGCCGGCCCCGGCCCCGGCCTCCGTTCCCACCGCTGCCTCCGTTCCCGCGGCTTCCGCCGTCCCCGGAGCCGTCACGCCCCGGCGGCTGAGCCTGCGCACCCGACGGGTGCTCTCCTCGCTCGGCGGCGCGCTGATCGTGCTCTGGGGATCCGCCACCGTCGCGTTCTTCGCGCAGCTGGCGCTCCCGGGCGACCGGGCCACCGCGATCCTGAACATCCGCTCGGGCCAGGTGCGGATCCGCACCGCCGACGAACTGGCGCCCGTCAACGAGCAGTTCGGCCTCGACCGCTCGCTCTTCCAGCAGTACCTCGACTATCTCGGGGCGCTGCTGCGGGGAGACCTCGGAACCTCCTACCTGCAGTTCAAGCCGGTGTGGGACGTCATCGGCGAGCAGCTGGGCGCCACCCTCGCCCTCACGATCGCCGCGATCCTGCTGTCCTGGATCATCATGGTCGCCTGGGTGACGCTCACCGCCGGCCGCGGCCCCAGGCTGCGGGCGTTCGGCTCGGCGGCGGACACCTTCACCGCCGGACTGCCCCAGTACTGGCTGGGCATCCTGCTGCTCCTCGTCTTCGCCTTCCACCTCGGGTGGTTCCCCGTGATGGGCGGTTCCGGATTCGGCGCCCTGCTCCTGCCGGCCCTGACGCTGGCGATCCCGCTCGCGGGCTTCATGGGCCAGGCGGTGCGCACCGAGTTCGAGCGCACGCTCGAGCAGCCCTTCGTGCTCAGCGCTCGGATGCGGGGGATGGGAGACCTCGAGATCCGGCTCGGACACGTCCTCCGGCACGCGTCGATCCCTGCGGTCACGCTCACCGGCTGGGCCCTCGGCGCCACCATCTCGGGCGCCGTCATCGTCGAGTCGGTGTTCTCGCGACCCGGCATCGGGAAGACCCTCATCGACGCGGTCAGCTCGAGGGATCTGCCCGTCGTGACCGGCGTCGTCGTGCTGGTCGCCTTCATCTACGTCGTCGCGAACCTGCTCGTCGACCTCCTCTACACGCTGATCGACCCGAGGCTGAAGACATCATGACCGTACTCGATCCGCCCGCCGCCCCGCACCGCCCGGCCGGCGCCGCGACCCCGCCCG